>NZ_JAZDWZ010000002.1:0-118834 GCF_036350065.1 Mycoplasmopsis ciconiae
TGTTGTTCCCAAGCGTGAGTAAAATTGTTGAATCTAATTTTTGGCTTACTCTCTGCTTCAGAGACAAACATTTTATCTAATAATGAGGTTTTTATTTGAGTTAGAGATTTCAATTTACGCTGATCAAGTGTGATGAGAGAGTTTATGTTAGTTAAGATGCTGGCGATTTTATGTGATTCATTAAAAGAAGGGACAAATGTATTTGTTGTTTGAACAACAGAAATATAATGTCTTGCGTGCCCTGCATATTCAAATTCAACAGAGTTTAATAGTAAATACAAAAATTTAATTGAATATACTGAAGCAGATGTTAACAACTTAATTGCTGATGATTTTATCATAAATTTAAAATCAATTAATTTGTTATCCAATGTAAAATCATCGAAAATAATACATTCACTTTCATCGTGATAATTATCTTCATTTGTATAACCTAATATAAAACCCTTATTCGCTGTTAAAACAGGGATCAAACCCTTTTCTAAAATCTTGCCTTTAATAATGTATTTGTCAGGTCTCTCGTAGTTAAGTAATTTTTCGAAAGTGCATTGTTCCCAATCATTTTCGTAACCTTTAAATCTAATTTCAGGAGCTTTTTTTACTTTTTTCATATCATCACCACCATAAATAATAATAATTATATTTAATATTTTATTAACATAACATTAAGATATATCAATATTTTAATTATTAAACATAAAACATTGATATTGTTTTTGGGTATTTTTTAAAATGCTTATATATAAAAAGATGGAAATTTAAAAACCACAATAGCTAAAGATAAATTAATGTTTTAGAATATTTTTATGTTTAATCTTTAATAAAGGACAATTTATGCAAAGAATTCAAAGTCTATTTTTTCCAAAAATATGAGGTTATGAAATATGACTAGTTTCAAGTTACGAAGGTAAAGAAACATATAATACAGTCACCAAAACAAAAACCAAAAATTCACCACTTATTAAAATCATATATGCAAAAGAACCCTTAAGTGTTCAAGTTCATCCTGATGATGATTTTGCAAAAGAATTAGAAAATCAAAGCAATGGTAAAAGTGAAAGTTGATTAATTTTAAACAAAACTAAAAATGCAGCAATAATAAACGGCTTAAAAGTTAATGATGTGAATTTAATTCAAGAGAATCTTTCGCAAGAATCTCTTGAAAATGTTTTTAATGTTGAATTTATCAAAAAAGGTGATTTTATTGATATTCCCGCCGGTAAAGTGCATGGGGTTGGTTTTGCTAATAGTGGTGAAATAACACTTTTAGAAGTGCAACAAAATAGTGACATAACTTATAGATTGTATGATTATAATCGAAAAGATAATGAAGGTAAACCAAGAGAATTACATATATCTAAAGCTTTAAAAGTAATTAAAAATAATTTTAAAAAACCGCAGTTTTATTTTTGAAATGACAATTGAACAGTACAGACACAACACTTTATTTGGGTCATACCTAAAATTCCTTTTATTTGTGATAAAGAAGGTTATTTAATCAAAAAAGTTAATGGTGAATATGTTGCATTTTTTTGTGAAAGTGATTCATTAATAATGCCTGATAACGCATATGCTTTTATTATGAGTAAATAACTTAAAAATATTGTCTTGTTAATCTTAATTTTTAATAAAAAAACATCTTTATTATTTAAAGCAAATAAATTTTTTTACATTAGATAGTCATTTACATTTTATTTTTTTCCACATTTGTCTATATTTCCACTTTTGTTCCATTTTTATAAAAAAATATGATTTCATGCTTATGCTTAAATAATTTCAATAAAAATAACAAAATAACTTTATAAAACACAAAAAGGCCATTTTTGGCTTTTTTTGTTTTTTTGTTAGACGCTGATAATGAAATTAATTGTGAAAATGTGGCAAAAAGCTAACCACATGCTTACTGATATATATATATATATATAATTAAAATTGGGTATATAAAGGAGGGGTATGAAATACAGCCAAAGTGTAGCTGCGCTTAATTTATTTGAAGATAAAAATAAATTAGATTTTTTAGTGCAAAGTGGCTTAAGATATATGCATTTAGATTTTAGTGACTTTAAATATACACACAGCTTTAGCTTAACAATTTCGCAAGTTGATTATTTAATAGCAACTTATCCACAAATGATTTATGATGCACATCTTATGTGCGAAGAACACGCAAAAATTGTTGAAGTTTTAGCTTCAAGAAAAATTGCTTATATAGCTACCCCACTTAAAAATACATCAATTTCATTATTGAAAGAATATAAACAAAAATACCCGCAAAAATTTGGGCTTATGCTTGAAAAAGATGATGATCTACTCAAAAATAAAGAAATTATAAAATTGTGTGATTATGTAGTTTTAATGACAATTGACAAAATTGGTGGAACTGGAGTTGAACTTAATAAAGATCTACTCAAAAGAAGTGCTTTAGTTAGAGAAATTAATCCAAACATCATAATTTATAGTGATGGTGGCTTAAGATTAAAAAATGCTCATGAGTTTAAAGAACATAATTTTGATGTAGCTGTTGGCGGCTCTATTGTTAATGATTTTTATAACAAAAACATTAATTTTATAGAGTACTGAAAGGAAAATTTTGAATAAAGATAGTCAATTAAGTTTTAAATATAACTTATTTGAGCCTACGACTCTTAATATTGCTGTTTGAGTCACTGCAATTATTTTAATTATTACTTTAGTTGTGGTTATTATTTGAAGATTAAAATTTGATAAAACACCAAAATACAATTTAAAAGAAGTTGGTAGCATTAACAAAGAACTTAATCAATTTGCTATGAGCTTAAGTGCTAGTGGTGATTTTAAGATAATTTATAACATATATTTTGCAAACAAATACGCTAAAAATGATTATAGTATTTTACCTATGTTAATTATCAACAACAAAAACCAAATTTATTTAGTCTCAAATATGATTTTAAATAAACCTAATCAAGAAATTGTTGTGGATCGTTCTTCGTTTTTAGTTGAACTAAGGCAACAAAATAAAAAAACACAATATTTTGATAAAGCAAGACTTTATTGATATAACGATATTTACAAGTACATTAAAAAAGAATTAATATCAGACACTAAAGTTGATTTTTGTAAAATCTTACTTTATAAAAATCCAGGAGCACAAATCAAAAACAACACCGATTTTGAAATTGTAAATATAAATGATTTAAGTGATTTTATTAATAATGATTCAAATTCTTATTGTTTAAGTGATATGCAAATTAAAAATATAATTAATCGCTTTAATAGCATTAACCTACATAAAAATAAAGTTAAAAAGTTGGACTAATGTTGATTAATTTATATATTACAAATAACTTATATAACTTAGCTATAGTATTTTTATTGATAACACTTAATATTATTTTTACATATGTGATTTATCAAAATTTAATATTAAGACTTAAATCAAAAACTGTTGCTATTGATTCAGGGGTGATTAAATTCATAAATCAAAGCAACAAAAAACAAAATTTAATTTATAACTTCAATTACAATAATTTCTCTTATTTTTTTGACCCAAAAAACAAAATTTTAAACTATCCAAAAAGATATTTTAGTGCAAATGATTTAGAAGCTTTTGTTTATGCTAATTTTTTATTTTACATGAGCAAAAATAATATCGCGCCTAATAAAATAGTTCAAATATTAATTAAAAGTTATTACTTTATTAATTTAATCCTAATTTTTGTTTTCTTATTATTGTCTATGGCATTAATTAGTTTGATTTTATTGTTATTAAGCTCTTCGGTAGCTATATTAATACAAATCATATATCAGAGAAAACTAAATTTAGCTTTTGACTCTTCAATTGAAATTCTTAGATTTCATTTAGATAAAGAGCAATTTGTTTTAGGTTTGAAGTATTTAAAAAGATTAAAATACTTTTTTATATTTGAATACCTCAATTGTGGAATACCTCAAATACACACCTTAATTGTTCTATTCAAAAATTGAGGTAAAAATGAGTAAAAACATTGAATTTAGCGATCAAATCAAACCATCTTTAGATGAAAAAGAAAAAGAAAAGATCATAAACTTACTAGTTAGTGTTTATGATCAAGAATATGAAGATGTATCTAAATTAGATGATACAGATTTACAAAAATTATTAATAAAAAGACAAGAACAAAAAATTAGTGATAAAAATAACCCTAATAAATTTTGAATTTATAAAGGGTTACCAGATATTAAATACTACAAAACCAAAACATCATCCAAAGCTGGTGTTTTGGTGGTTGTTATTTTTGTGGTTTTATTATTATCGCTTTTTGTAATTTTTATGTTGTATGCCTTTAAAAATCATGGAGTTATTTAAAATGTCAAAATTATTTCAAAAAGATCTAATGGAATATAACTCAACGCTAAATAATTGAAAAGATGTTGTTAGACATGGTGTTGATTTATTAGTTAAAAAAGGCTGTGCCACACAAGAGTTGGCCGATGCTATTTTTAAGAGTACTGAAGAATTTGGTGCTTATTATGTTTTAGAAAAAGGTTTAGCTTTATTGCATGCAGCACCTGGTCCTTATGCATTAAAAACAGCAACAAGTTTAATTTTGTTAAAAGATTATGTAACTTTTAATAATCAACCAGACAAGCAAGCCAAAATTATTATCACCTTAAGTGCAACAGACTCAACTTCACACTTAGAAATATTGCAAGAATTTTCTCATTATTTCACAAATGAAGAATTTAAAAAAGAAGCTTTAGAAGCTAAGAGTTTACAAGAGTTTGAGCAATTATTACAAAAATATAAATTTTAGGAGCAAATATGATTATCAAAACAGTATGTGGTTCAGGTTTAGGTAGTTCTTTATTAGTAGAGATGAATGTTAAATCTGTTATGGACAAATTAGGATTGGATTATGATGAAGTTTCACACACAAACATCTCATCTTTTAATGCAAATCAAGCGGATTTAGTAGTTGTGGGTGCTGATGTAGCTCCTGCTTTAGATTTTCCTGAAGATAAAAAAATTGTTTTATTAAATATTCTTTCAAAACAAGAGTTAGAAGATAAACTTAAAAAATACTTCAAAATTGATTAATTATTAAATATAAAAACAAAATAAAAAAATACCTTAAAAGGTATTGCGATAGTAATCGAAGATAATTTTTTGGTAATGGATTATAACAACGGTTTTTAAAAAGGCTGCTTACTATTTAAGAATTACCATGTACATACGCAAAATAAAATAAATTAGTGTAGGTCGTTTTATCCCAAAATATATTTTACGTATGTACTACATCGATTTTATTTTTCATAGCAAAATACAATTTAAAGTATTAAAAATTTATATTAAATTTTTTAAATAAGAAAATGTTTTTGTCTACTTATAACTTAAATATTTGGTCTATTTAGGTTATATAAAAATAGACCTTAACATTTTACAACAAAAATTTAAAAGATCACGGGGGTTTTTATGTGATTTCTTGAATTTTTGAAAGCATTTATCGGAGTGCCTGCTTTCTTAGTTGGTTTGGTTACATTAATTGGAGCCTTAATTCTAAGAAAGAAATTTTCTCAAGTTATTATTAGTACATTCAAAGTTATTATTGGGTTCTTAATCCTTGGAGGAGGAGCGGGAGTATTAGTTGGTTCATTAGATAAATTCCAACCAGTATTCCAAGCTGTTTATAAACTGCAAGGTTCAATCCCAAATAATGATGCATTCGCTGGTGTTTTAACAAAAGTGCCAGAAATAGCAACATTGGGAAGTCTTATCATGGTTGTAGCTTTAGTCTTGAACATCGTACTTTCATTAGTTTCAAGATTAAAATATGTATATTTATCTGGACACGTTTTATTCTACATGTCTATAATGTTAGCTGCAGTATTCTTAACATTAGGATTTAAAGTTTCAAATCCTGGTGATTTTGCTGTTATGCTAATTGGTGGATCTACATTATTGGCTTCATACATGGTTATTTCTCCAGCATTACAACAACGTTACATGCGTTTAATCACAGGTAGCGATGAGATTGGTCTAGGACACACAGGTGGATTTGGATACGCTCTTAGTGGTTTAATCGGAGAAGGAATTGGTAAAGCTTTCAAAGGTAAAGTGATATCAACAGAAGAAATTAAATTCCCTAAAGGACTTTATTTCTTTAGAAACACATTAGTTTCATTATCTATAACAATTTTAGTTTTCTATATGGCTGCATTCTTGCCTGCTGGTATTTTATACGAAACTGAAAAAATAACAGCTGAAAACAATAAAGCAGCTTTCGAAATCCTTAAAGATGGTAACTGAGTAGTTACAATGTTTGTTCAAGCATTTATCTTTACAGCCGGAATCGAAATCATGCTTAGTGGAGTTCGTTTATTTATTGGTGAATTAATTCCAACATTTAAAGGAATTTCAGATAAATTAATTAAAAATGCAAAAGCTGCAGTTGACTGTCCTGTTGTATTCCCTTACGCTCCTAATGCTGTATTAATTGGATTCATTTCTAGTTTTATAGCCGGAATTATTGGTATGGGAATTACTATAGGTTTAGCAAAAGCTAGTCTTTTAACAATCGTTATCCTACCAGGGATAATCCCACACTTTTTCTTAGGTGCAACTTCAGGGGTATTCGGAAATGTTCGTGGAGGTATTTTAGGTGCTATTGCTGGACCATTTGTTCATGGTTTAATTATTACATTTGTACCTGCAATTTTCATCTGAGGTGGATGAATACCAGCCACAAACTCTGTTTTACAAGATTTATATGTAAACTCTTTAGACAACGAAAAAACTTTATTTGAAGTTTTATTAAAATCAAAAGTAGACGGAGAATACAATTTCGAAGCTTTTGAAAAATTAGTAGCTCAGGCTGGAATTACTGGAAAACCAGCTGATTTATTCAACGAAGCCAAAGCCTTAGGAGATAAACTTAATGCACTAAACTGAGGAGACACTGACTACATTATTGGTGTTATCCCAGGATTGTTAGGAAGAATTAACAAATACGCTTCACTAGCTGGATCATTAGTAATTTTCTTTGGATTAATTCTTGATGGAATTATTTCATTCTTCGTTAAAAAATCAAAAAATAATAAAAGCCAAAAAGTAGCCGCTTAATATTAACAAAAAATCATAATCGCAAGATTATGATTTTTCATTTTGTTAAAAAATTTGTCAACGCAAATTATAAAGATAATTTATTTGTTTTGGCTTTGTTCGAATTTTACAATTGCTTGATTTAATTTTTCAACTACACCTGGAATTTGATCTCACGAATCTAATGTAATACCGGCAGCATTATCATGACCACCACCATTATATTCACGCGCTACTTCATTAACTAATGGACCATTTGAACGTAATCTACCTCTAACTTTTCCATCTTCCAATTGGATGAAAAATGCTCAACATCTATTGTCTTCTATATTAGCTAATTCATTTACGAATATAGCTGCAGTTAAGGCATCAAAACCAAATTTATCTAAAACATTTTGGTCAGCTTTAAAATATAAAACTCTACCTGATTTTTCGAAATTACTTAAAATATATCCAACATATTTTAAGTCTTTCATTGAACGTTTATTTAATTCTTGCAAAATATTTTTTGGATGGAATCCGTTTTTCATTAAAAACGCCACTAATTCGTGAGTTCTTGCACTTGTGTCTGGATATAAAAATCTACCTGAATCAGTATTGATTCCTAAATAAATGTGTTCGCTAGCTCTTTGTGTAACATTTCAGTTTGAATCAAAAGCTAGTTTGGCAATCATTTCTGCTGCAGCCACATAATGTTCATCAACTCATAAGTAATCATACTCAATATCACTCATATTTGGGTGATGATCTATTCTTAATTTCGCGGTTGTTTTATTTTCGTATAAAAGATTTGAACACTCAATTCTATCTCCGCTTGAAGCATCTACAACCACTGCTAAAGAGTTGTTAAAGTCAATTTCTTCAATATTATCAAAATGATAATTCATAAAATCAAATGTATGTTTTGAATCACCAACTGTATATACTTTTTTGTTTGGATAATTATCTCTAATTAATTGTGCTAAACCAGCTTGACTACCTAAACAATCTCCATCTGGGCGAATGTGATGAAAAATAACAATTGAGTCATATTTTTCAATCGCTTCGCGAGCAACTTTTGAATTTCCTATAATCATTTTTTCTCCTGTTTTTTAGTTAAAATACCTCAAAATCTATAATCAAAAATTAAAAATTTTTTCGAGCATTATTTTAAAATAATTTTACTACAATTCACACTTAAATTCCTTAGCTTTTTTACTAGGTAAAAATAAAAATTTAAGTATAATAAATTAGCATTTATTAAATATTAGCTAATAAAAATGAAAGGAGTTCCTATGTCAAGAAGAGACGCTATCACAGGTAAAGGTCCTCAATTTGGAAACACACGTTCACACGCTATGAACGCTTCTAGAAGAAAATTCAATGTAAATTTACAAAAAATTAGAATTAAAACCAGTTCAGGAACTAAAACATTAAGAGTAAGTGCTAAAACAATCAAAACTCTTAAAAACAAAAATATTATTTTATAATCATTAAAAATTCGAATTTGATCATTTCGAATTTTTTTCTTTTTTATAGTAAAATATAGCCATTATTTTACATATTTATTTAATAAAAAAGTTGTAAAATATTAACAAATTATTAAATAAGGAGAATGTATGAGTGATATTCAATTAGAATCATTAGAACAAAACCCAAGCAACGACACAAATACTCAAGAGCAACAAAATCAAAACACACAACAACAAAAACAAAAAATGACTAAAAAACAGATCATTTTCTTAGTTGCTATTATAAGTGTTATTGTTATTCTTTTAGCTTTATTATCTGTTGAAATCGCATACATAGCTGATTTTTACAGATTTAATGGTACAGGGCAAGATGGACTATTATGAAGTGCATCTCAACGTTTAAATGGTTTATTTGGAACTAAATAATTAAAAAAGTGGGCAACATTGTTGCTCATTTTTTAATCAAGATATTAAATATAATTTAATATAATTTTAAAAACAAGGGTGCCATAAATCTTTTATGGCTGAGAACATACCTAAGCTGATCAGGGTAATGCCTGCGTAGCAACGTTTTATTTTTAAGTATGTTCTCCTATATTTGAATAGGGGATTTTTTATGAAAAAATCAAAAAAAATTATTTTATCATCTTCAGCTTTTGCTGCACTAACTATTAGTGTTTTGGCTAATAGCTGCAGTGTTGAAACACAAAACTCAAAAGTTAAAAATGACAGCGTTGAGCAAATGCTGAGCGACCCACTTTTAGCACAAAAATGAGACTCGGAACTAAAAATTTATCAAAGATACTACAATCCATTATTTGATTTAATTAAACAAAAAGATTTTGCAAATCAATTACAAGATAAGTATAATGAGATAAAAAACTCTTTTCAAGAATTAAAAAACTTACCAGATGTAATTATTGATTTTGCTACAGCTAAAACCAATGAAGCTATTTTACAGTTAAATTCTAATAATACTGAATACGATTTTAGTGCAGTGCCTTATTATTCAATCATTAACGAATACAAAAACAATGAACTTAGCGCTAAACCTGTTATTCAAACTAAAACACTAAAATTTGTCTGAAGCGAAAATGATGATTTAGTTTATAAAGATGGAACAGAAAATGATCCACTTAGAAAAATAGCGCAAAAAATTAATGATCAATATTCTGGTGTGATAATTAATGGAACACAAAGAGAATTTAAAAATTGAGACATTAACCGTGATAAAGATTTATTAGAATTTGATGGTTCAAAATTTAACCGTTTTTATAACAAAAACAATGAAACTACATATGTTTATCGCGGAGCTATTTTAATTAGTGGTGACAAAAATTTAATTGATCAAATAACTGACGCATGAAACAAAAAAGATTG
Source organism: Mycoplasmopsis ciconiae (assembly GCF_036350065.1). Classification (NCBI taxonomy): domain Bacteria; kingdom Bacillati; phylum Mycoplasmatota; order Mycoplasmoidales; family Metamycoplasmataceae; genus Mycoplasmopsis; species Mycoplasmopsis ciconiae. Next base: position 9,892 of record NZ_JAZDWZ010000002.1, read on the forward strand.
AGATAGGTTTTTAAGTTATGGATTAGTTTTTAGAAATTACAAATCAGGTGGAGATTACAAATACCAAATTAGTTTAATCTCACAGCATTTTAATATCTCTATTGAACAGATAAATAAGCAATTAAGTCAAAACGCTAAAGATAAAAGTAATTTCATAATTGAAGATGTGCCTACACAACTAGGTAAAACTATTAATTACTTAGGTCAAAAAAAATTAGACCGTTCTTTTAATATTGGTTTTGATGCTGAAGGAAGTTTAAACTGAACACTTCCAGGGCAACAAGCTAAGTTTTTTAGTCCTGATAATGATGCAGTAGTTAGAGTTTTAAGTGTAACAAATCCAGCACCTTATGATGTTATGTTGGCAAGAAGCGGAATGTTAGATATTCAAGCTTATATTCTTAAAAAAGCATTACAAAGTTTTAGTGTTGAAGAGAATTTATATGGCTTGTATACAGGGTATAACGCATTTGCGGATATAGACCAAAATTTATTTGAAAGTTTTATTAAAATGCAGCAAGCAGCCGAAGGAGTTGAAGGATTTTCTTACTCAGATGTAAAATTCCCAAAAGATAATGAATAATGTTTTAGAATTTGAAAATGTAACACTTAAATATAAAAACAATAGCGACAATGTTTTAGAAAATATTAATTTTAAAATTAATAGTGGTGATATGGTTGCGATCGTAGGGCCTAGTGGAGTAGGAAAAACAACAATTTTTAATGCAATTCTAAAACAAATAAAACCAAGTAACGGAAAAATTAATTTATTTGGTAAAGATATATACAAAAACACAGCTAAACAGTGACAAAATTGCTTAGTAAATATTGGTTTATTAACCCAAAAGCCAAATTTAGTTTATAGTGACAATGTATTTCTTAATGTTAAAAGAGGTGTTATTGATTATAAAAATAAAATTTATCAATTTTTATCACTTTTAACTAAAGAACAAAAAATGAAAATTTTTGAAATTTTAGATGATTTAAAAATATTGAACAAAAGTTTTGTACGCGTTGAAAATCTTAGTGGTGGCCAACAACAAAGGGTTGAAATAGCCAAATTATTGATAAAAAACACTAAACTAATTTTGGCTGATGAACCAACAGCTAATTTAGACATTGTAATGTCTAGTGAAGTTTTAGATTCTCTTAAAAATTTAGCCAAATCTAAAAATATTGCAGTTATGGTAAATATCCATGACTTAAGTCAACTTAAAAAATATTTTGATTCAGTAATTGTGATTAACAACAAACAAATTCTTTTAAATGATTTATGCGCGAATATAGAAATAGAACAAATAATACAACTGATTCAAAAATAAAAAAAATTACGACTTTTTGAGCGGAAGCTTATGTTTCTGACAAGCAAAGCACCCAATTTATTTTTAAGAGAATTTTTAAATATATTTTTATTTTTATTGCACTATTATTTCTTTTTTACTTTTTAACTTGATTAGCTTTTAAAGTTAATTCCAATGGGATCACAGTTTTTTTAAGACAAGTTAGAAGGTTTTTTTCTCCAACTTCCTCATTTTATGATGAAGATTTACACACAAGTGTAAATATTTGAAACGAATCGTTTTCAAGTTTATTTTTAACAATCAAAAGTGCACTGGTAGGAACTTTTTTAGGGTATATTTTAGCGCTTATAACAAGTTTTATGACTAATAAAACTTTCAATAATAAATATTGAAGTTTTATTAGTAAAACTTTTGTTTTGCTGCTTAGAAGTTTTCCGGCTTTGATTTTTGTAACATTAATTAATAAAACGTTTAACTCTGAGTTTTCTTTATTTTTAATATACTTTTGATTTTCTTGGTTGTGATTGCATAAATATTTTGTTGATATATTAGATAATTTTGATATTAGAATATATCAAAATAGCATAAACCAAGGTAATTCTAAATTCCAAGCTTTTAAAAAAGAAGTTTTACCAAGAGTTATCAATAATTTTAACGCTTTGTTTTTATACAGTTTTGAATCTAATGTCAGATGAGCGGGATTGCTAGCAACTTTAGGGGCGGCAGGAATAGGGCAGCAGATTTATAATTATTCTAGAAACCCATCTTTAATATCAAATTTAATGATTCCGTTGTTTATATTAATTTCGTTTATAGTGATTTTGGAATTTTTAAATATTATAGCTGCTAGATTTTTATTCAGATCGATTAATTTTCAACTAAAAACAACTAACTATAACCGCTTAGCCAAAAGAATAAATTGACAAAGAATTATTAAAGTTTTAATTTTTAGTCTTTTAACAATTATTAGCATTATTTTTATAGTAAAAATAGAAATTTTTTTAAAATCGAATAACTTTAATGTTTATTTTTTAAAATCACTTTTTATACCTGATTGAAGTGCTATAAGTGAAAGTAAAAACAGCATTTTTTACATCTTGGCGCAAAATTATATTTTTTCATTTATACTTGTATTTTTTGTTGTATTAATAAGTTTTGTTTTTGTTTATTACAATATTTTTAGCCTTAACAAAAAAATATCTGTATATTTTTTTAGAACTCTAAATACAATTGTTAGAATTTTTCCAGTGATTGTTATTTATTATTTATTTATACCTTTAGTTACAAATTCTTTTTTTATTTTGATTATGGCCTTAAGTATTCACGAGGCTTCATCACTAATAAAACAACTTGCACACAAGTGTGAAAGTGTTGATGAAAATGTAATTAAAAATCTAAAGATGCAAGGTTATTCTAATTTTAAAATTTATTGTAAATATATCTTACCTTCAATTAAATATGAATTTATCACTTTAGTGTTTTTATATTTTGAATTAGCTTTTAGAAATTCAATAAACTATTCAGTTTTAAGCAGTTATTCATTGTCTTTGGGTAAAGACATATATCAATATTTAGATAATTCATTTTACTTTACAAAAGCCTTTGGCTTAATATGAATAGCAACTTTAAATATTTTCTTAATTAATATTTTTAGCCAAGTGTTTTTAGATAAAGTAATTAAGGGTGATTTATTTAATAAATTAGCCAATAAAATGGTTTTAAAATACAAAAAAAGTTATTTAAAGAATAATTTTTGACAAAGCAAATAAAAAAACAGCTATAAGGCTGTTTTTATATTATTTGTAAATGGAATAATTGAATTGATTTATTTTCTTTTAATTTCTTTTAAACGAGCACTCTTACCGCTACGGTTTCTCATGTAGTAAAGTTTGTTACGACGTGTTTTGTTTGAACGAACTACTTCGATGTGAGCAATAAGAGGTGAGTTTAATGGAAATGTTCTTTCAACACCAATTCCGTATGAAATTTTTCTAACTGTGAAAGTTTCACGTGTCCCTGATTCTTTTTTAGAGATAACTAATCCTTCAAAAACCTGGATTCTTTCTTTTTCTCCTTCACGAATACGAACGTGAACTCTAACGTTATCACCTGTTTGGAATTGAGGTAAATCTGTACGTAATTGTGCTTTTTCAACTAATTCTAAAAATTTATTTCTCATTTTCGATCCTTTCTTTTATTATATCTGGACGATTTTTTAGTGTTTTTTCATATCTTGCTTTTTGCTTCCACTCTTGAATTTCTTTGTGATTACCATTTAACAATACTTGCGGAACTTCCATCCCTTTATATACTCTAGGTCTAGTGTATTGAGGATAATCTAAAAGCCCATCATTTTGAAATGAATCAAACTCGTGACTTTCTTTTTTGATTACGCCCGGAACTAATCTTGCGATAGAGTCAGCTATTACCATGCTTGGCAATTCACCACCAGTTAATACATAATCACCTATAGATAATTCCATATCAACTAATTCAACAACTCTTTCATCAAAACCTTCGTATCTTCCACTTATAAGAGTTATTTGTTTTTGTTGACTTAATTCGTTGGCGATTTTTTGATTGAATACTTTTCCTTGAGGTGTAACCAATATTTTAAAACCACCTCTATCTTTTAATGAATCTAGCGCTAAATCAATTGGTTCTATTTGTAAAAGCATTCCATGCCCACCACCATAAATTTCATCATCAACTTTATTATGCTTACTCTTAGTGAAATTTCTAAAATCTACTACTTCAACTGATAATAAATTTTTGTTAATGGCTTTGTTAATGATACTTTCATTAACAAATGGTTCAAAATAATTTGGAAACAAAGTTAAGAAATTAATTTTCATTATTTACCAGATTTTAATTCTTGTGTAAGTTTGTTACTTCTAAAAAGGTTAGCAACAGTTGTAGTAGGTTGAGCACCTTGGTTTAATCATTTAGATGTAGCTTCTTTGTTAAGAACTAATTCTTTTGTGTGAGGGTTGTAGTGTCCTAAAGCTTCGATGAATTTTCCATCACGAGGAGCTCTACTATCAGCAGCAACTACTTTGTAAACTGCGTTAAATTTACTTCCCATACGTTTTAATCTAATTTTAACCATAAATTATTCCTCCGTTCTCTGTCAAGTAAAAGTGCTTGACAGCAATATGTATAAATTATACACACATAATAAAAAAAGATAAATTATTTTTCAAAATTAACTTAAGTGCATTTTTGCTAAACATTTATTTAAAAAACCATTAATAAATATATAAATATCTCCAAGTTTTTTTAGTTAAAAAATATTGAAAAACAAGGTCTAAATTTTTTTACAAAATATAAATTATTAACCGATTTTTTAGCTTTGAACAACCTTGTAAAAAATTGCTCTTTTTGTAAATAAATTATGGAAGTATAAAATAATTTATTCCATAAATTAAGTTATTTGCAGATTATAGTTTTCATATTTTGCTTTTTTTAACTTTTTTAAAGGTATAAAAGTAAAAATCGAATTTGCACATTTTTTTAAAAAATGTAAAAATATTTATAAGTTGTGTAATTTTCTTTCATATAATTATGACATTTATGACTTGACTAGTCATGCAGAAAAGGAATTATATGAAAAAGAAAAATATTTTTACTTTATTAAGTTCTATGGCATTAATAGGAGCTGCTGCACCTTTTGTTAGCGTCTCTTCTATTGCCTCAGACAATGATGCTGGAAAATATTTTGAAAAATTAAAAACAGTACCACAATTTTCAAGTACTCAATTTTTTAAAACTCGTCAAGAGTTATTAGATTACATTGAAAAATTTAAAGACTTTCTTAATATTGACTACTCAAAAACAAACTTTAGTGAAGCGGTTAATATTAACTATGATCGAAATGTTAAACAATTTAGTAATCCATATTGAGTTTTTAGAAGATTCGCTGAATACGAAAAAGACAGAGATAAAAATTTATACAGACCTGATGGAACACACTCTTATGAAGGAAGATATAGTACAGATTTCCCGGATTGATACTGAAATTATGAAAGTGCAGTTTATTGAGAAGGATCTCAATATAAATATGCAACAAATATCAAAAAATTAATTGAGGACGCAGTTACTTATACTAAAAATTTATTTAGCTTAAACTGAGGTAACTGAGAGGCTGTTAAAAGTATCGCAACAAGCAAAAACAGCCCCACACCTTTAGTTGGGTGAATGCGTTATCACTTATCTAAAAGTGATGAAGATTTTGTAAAGAAAAACTATATTGCAACAATTCAGGTTATGTTAAATGACATAATTTGAGATAACTCTTATCAAGGATTAAGATACGGATTAAATTATGATTTAGTTTCAAGATCTTCTAGAAGAGCTAGAAGCACAAATTCTTCTAGAGCAACAAATAAACAATCAATTTATCACATTGATCTACCAGAAGGTAATGCTAAGTGATCAATCGAAAGATATATACAACAAGATCCTAGAGCTAAATTGTTTAGATTTGTCTCACAAGTAAATGCCTTTTCAAAATATATTTACGATGCTGGTTTAAATCTGCATAATGATATTGAAAAAAATGCAAACACAGGAGCTAACGTAAGATTCAACGCTTCAGCCAACTCTTATAATCAAGCTAACTTAAATTACAACCCTGCACTTTTAGGTTATAACAATGATATTTTTAAATCACCTGTATTGTGACTTTCAGATCAACAAGACAGAGATGCAATTTTAAGTAAATTTAAAAGTATTAGTAATTTTTCAGCTCCTTTTAATGATAGCGATTCAAATCAACCATTTTTAGGGGCAAAATTTAGTGAATTTTACGAAAAATTCTTAAATCAAAACAGAAACTTTAAAACAACAAGTTCATCTTTTGCCAATTATGATTACAACTTTATATTCCGTGAAAATCAGCAAGGGATTAATAGTGCACTAGATACTCTTATGGGTCAAAACGAAAATAATATTATCAATCTTATTGATTGAGCCCAAAGTGAATTACCTCAAAAATTAAACTCAGGAATTGAAAAATTAAATCAAGTAAGAAATTACATTCAAAAATTAAATAATTTTGCTAACGAAATCAAAAGTAGAAATAATCCTTTTACAGGTGCTAATGCTAACAGAGATGCTTTTGCGCAAATTTACATTAACCTTAAAAATAGATTAGTTAAGTATTATGATAATTTCTTTGATAAATTAATCAATGAGGGTTCTTATAGTGAAGATACTAGCGAAATTACTAGAAAAACAGATGAATTCTTCAAAACTTTTGAAATTTTCAAAAAATCTGAAGAAGTTTTAACTAATGCAGCACTTTATTTAAATCAAGCTCGTTATAAAGGGATTGTTTGGTCAAGAATTTCCTTTATGGAATCATCACAAGGTAAAGATGTAAGTAAAGCAACTGACTATGATCAAGCATTATTAAATAAAGTTATTGAAGTTTTAAATAAAATTAACAAAATTGATCCTGAAAACCCAAAAGACGCAAGTTCATATGGAATTGAAGTGGAATTCTTTACAAAAGAGTTTTTTGATGGAACAATTAATGTTCTTAAAAAGGCTCTTGAAACTATTAAAGCTAGAGGTGACAAACCTGGAGGTTTTGCAAAAGGTAAGGAAAATGTAGAGTAATCAGTTAGAGAAAAAATTGCTAAATTAGAAGATTTGGTTTTAAATGCTAAAAACCAATTAAATTTCTATGGTTCATATGAAGATATAAAAAACTTTGATACAACTAAAGCAAACCAATATACTTTTGAGTCAGATCAAATTTATCAAGAGGCTGTTCTTGAGTTAATGCAAGCAATAAATATTAATTACAATGGTATTTACGCAATCAAAAAACAAGAAACACCAACAGACTTAAGTAAACCTTTTGGAAAATTATATGAAAAAGCAAAAAGAGTTATTTACTCTTCAAGCGAGTCAAATCCTTTTATTAAATGAATCGTTAATTTAAATGTTGAAGAAGAAGATAAAGAAATAGCTAGCCAATACTTAGATAATTCAACTTTTAGTGATAAATTAAATGGTTATGGAATGGTTTTAGAAGCTATTGAACACGCTGAAAATATGCAAGCTATTTCAAGTTCATATGCACTAGAACTTAAGCAAAAAGTAATTAATCTTCCAGAAGCTGCCGATGCTGTATTTTTATATTCAGGTATCGATACTAAGGGTGATTTGTCTAATTTAGCTGGATTAGGGCCATGAAAAGAAAATTATAAATCAACTTCAAACGAAAATAGAACCGGGTATTATAAATATTTACTTTCGGCTTTAGAGGCGCTTAGAAAAGTTTATAACTATTCCAACACTTTTATTCAAGGTAGCGAAAGATATAGATTTTCTACTGATTCAACAAAAACAAAATATGATGATTTACTAAGAAAAGCAACCAATATTTTTTCAAGTGGTTCTAAACCTACTTTAGTTGAATTGTTTAGAAATTCACAAATTAATATGAATCAATATTACACACAACAACAACACCCAAGTTTTGTGAATTTCGATATTTATAATCATCAACAAATAGCGCTAACAAGCGATTTTGCTGATGTTATAACTAAATTAGATGGTGATATTTTTGCTACACAATCAAGAGCAACAATAAGTGCGCTTGAACATATTAAGCCTCAAGAAATTGTTGAATTTATCAATAACTTTAACCGTTCTGAAAACAGAATTATAGGTCAGTCAGTTGTATGACAAGCACAAAATAAAAACAATGCTTTCAACAGATATGTAAAAGATTCTAAAGATATGATTAACTCTTTAAAAAATGTTGAAGAATCTTTAAAAGAACAATTAATTCAAAAGGTTGATTCATTTGTTTATACAGATGATATTTATAATTTTAAAAATCAATTGCAAAAGCAAGTTGAAAAAATTAATTCACTTATGCCTAATTTAATAGATTTCTTAGAAAATCTTAAAAAGGTAAATTTCACTGAAAGTGATTTATCAATTCAAAATAATGTTAATTCACTTTTAGATGAAGTAAAAAAATATGTAAATATTGACTTAAGTCAAACGCCTGTTAGTGCTAAATTTTTCGATTTAAATAAAATTAGCGATTTAGAAACAAAAATTACGCAACTAAATAATTTGAAACCTACTTTTAACGGAGAAAATAACATTAATGCAGCGTTAAAAAAATTATTCGATGTTATTAATCCGCAAATTAACCTTTCTAATTCAAATAAAGAACAATACAAAAATTCTTTATTTTCAAATTCACAAAACACTGATGCACAAAATATTGTCTTTAAAAATGATTTAAGTTCTTTAGAGGCTATTGATATTGAAAAATTAAGTGTAAACAAAGTAAATAATTTAACTGATGTTGCTAATAATTCAATTGTTAAACTTAATAAACTTAAAGAATTATTAAAAGAAGCTAACACACTTAAAACAAATAATGAACCTAAATATGTATATTCAGAAAAAAGATTTAAAGATGCTTTTGATAATCTTTTAGCATCAACTCAAATAACTAATCTTTTAGTAAATTCAAATTCACTTGATACTAATTCAATGAAAATCAGCCCAAATAGTATTTCAATTTTTGATAATGCAAACAATATTGAAACTTTAAATGCTCAATTACGTAAAGCTATTGACGATTTAAATGGTTTAGATAAATTACAAATTCAAAAAAATGATTTTATTGAAAAAGTTAAAAAAGATCCTAATTTAACTGAAAAACAAAAAGAAAAGTTAATTGAACAATTTAACTCTGAAACAGATCTAAATGAACAAAAAATTAATGAATATGAAACTCTACTAACAAATTTAAGCGAGAATACAAAAGAGCTTAAACCACACCAAAATACTCCAAAACAAACAATTAATAATGATTATTCTCAAGAATTAAAAGATTTAATTAACAAACACAATGATACTGTTGATAAAATCAATGATTTATTTTTAAATAAAAATGATAATGCTGAAATTATTAACCCCGAATATATTGAAAAACTTAAAAATGATTTATTAGATTTACAAAATCAAATTAATACAATCAAACAAAAAGAACAAGAATTTAATTCAGCTAAAGATCAAGCTACTTTTGATATTGATAATTTAAATAATTTATTAACAAACCAAAAAGATAAATTAAAAGATTTAATCAATCAAGCTAGTGATGTTAAACAAATTGAAACTATAGTAAATAAAGCCAAAGAATTAAATGATACAATGGCTCCGCATAATTCTTATAAAGATAATTATTCAAATATACCTTATGATTCATCATTAGAAGAATTTAATCCAAACTTAGCTAACGCTAAAGTCGAATATGACTTAGCTAAAGAGCAATTTGAAAAAATTGCTAATTCTAATGAGGATTTAATTATTGATAATGCTGATGTTAAAAATAAATTAGATGAGTTCAAAACAAAAGCTGAAGAGTTATTAAAACAACTGCAAAACGCAAAACAAAATAAAGATCAACAACAAGCGCAACAATTACAAGAAACAAAAAACAATGCTATCAACAATATTGATGCTATTTATCAATTAGTAGGTAAAAATATACCTGAAAGCGAAAAACAAAAGATTCTTGAAGCTACAAGTCAAAATATAAATTCAGTAGTTCAAGAAGCTATCAATGTAGCTAAGGCGGTGGTAGATGTTGAAGTTGATAAATTAAACACAATTACAAACACCACTAAAAATGAACTTAAAAATTCATATCAAGATAAAAATCAAGCTTCATTAATGAAGCCTAATTTTGATCAGACAATTCAGCAAATTAAAAATTCAGTTGATACATTAGTGGATGATATTGATTTTATTAAACAAACAAACACAAAACAAGAATTAAAAGACATTTTCAACAACACAAACAACGCCAATAATTTACCTTCGAATGTTGTTGAAGCTAACCAAAATTATTTAAGTGTCGTTGAACAAATCAAACAAAAAGCTAAAGATTTATCATCAACATTCACAAGTTTAAGCGAATCACTAAAACAAAGATATAAAGATGCTATAGATCAAGTTTTAATTAACTCTAATACAGTTGATAAATCAAATAACTCATATATAGCAAAAGAAATTAATAATTTAGTTAATTTCTATACACAATTAAATAATGCTAAAAAAGAAGCTTTTGACAAATTAAAAGAGGCTAAAAATAAAAATTTAATTGACACAAATCAAGAAGATAAATTAACTGAATTAATTAATGATGCCTTGTTTGTTAATGATGCACAAGATGCTAAAAGAAAAATTGATTCGATTATTTCAATAAATAATTACCCATATTTATCTCAAAACCAAAAAGATCAATTTGAAAACCAAATTATCAATTTAGATAAACAATCTTCAGCTGAGGATTACCAAAATGCCTTTGGTAAAATTGACACTAACGCTTCAAGTTTAAATGCAAAAATGGAAGAAGCTAGAGATAAAGTTGCCAAAATTAGTGATAAAAATACAGAAGCTAAAAACAATTTAAATACACAATTAGATAATCTAAATATTGATAATTCAGCATTAGAGTTAATAACTAAGAAAGCCGAAAGTATCTTTAATGTAGAGAATTTAGATCAGTTGTCAACAAAAGATTCTTTAATAAAACATTTTGTTAATGAAATTATTAATTCAAATAACACTGCTGATGTACAAACAAACGAGCAAGCGGCTATTGATTTAAATCAAGCCTACAAAAATTTAGACAAAAAAGTTAATGATTTAACTCTTCAAAACATTACACAAACACAAAAATACAGATTAGCTGATGAGAGTTTAAAACAAGCTTTTGATGAAATTTTTGCAAAAGCAAAAGAAGTTGTTAAAAATAAAGATATTAATGTAGCGGCGCAAGTTAATCAAAAACTTAGTGATTTAATCGCAGCTTATGAAAATTTAAATGGACAAGACTATTCCCCAAATTTAGATAATATTATCCACTTAAAAGATAAAGATTCTATTGCAGCTTTAGCCTTAAGTCAAGATTCTCTTGAAAAAGCAAATCAAATAATTCAAAAAGCACAAACTTTAGATGATAATTTAGCACAATTAATTGAAACAAATCAAAACTTATCTAATAATTTAGATGCTTATAATTCAAACAACAATCCTAAATTAAATGATTTTATTAATTCTCATATAAATTCAATTAAACAAGAGTTAAATAACAATAATTCAATAATAGAAGAGTTTAAGAATACACATTTTGATAACGAAAATCTTTTTGATATTCAAAATACAAAAACAAATAATAAAAAAGATCAAATAAAACCTTCTATCACTAAAGTTGATCCTTCAAAATTAGATGATTTAAATCAAATTGCAAATGTTTCAGAAATTTTATTAACTAACATTCAAAAAACAAATCATATAAATTCAATTATGAATTTAAATGATGCTGATAATTTAGCTAGTGATTTAGCCAATAAAGCCAACGAAGCTTTAGAAGCGGCTAAAACAAATGCTAAAAATAATATCTCAAGTGCTAAAACATTAGATTCACTTCAAAAACAAGAATTTGACGCTAGCGCTAATTCTCAAAATCAAATTACTCAATTACAAAATATCTTTGACAAGAAAGTTCAACAAGCTAAAAATAATTTAGAAAGTTTAATTGACAATTCAAACTTAGAAGATAAGCAAGGCTTTAAAGATCAAAATAATTTTGATCAAGCTAACACAATTGAGAGAATCAATGAAATTTATGATTTATTAATCGATAAAGCTAAAAAAGAAGCTAACAGCACAATTGAAAATTTAAATAATTTAAGTTATGAAGAAAAGCAACAATTCCAAGATAAAGTTGATCAAGCTAATACAATTGAACAAATTATCAAACAAATTGATGCAGCTAAAGCTTTAAATCAAAAAACTGAAGCAATAAATAATTTAAAAGAAATTTATCAATTAGTAAACAAACAAGCTCCACAACAAGAATTAGATAAAATCACAAATGCTACAGCCGACAATATTGAACAAGTGATTAGTCAAACACTTAATAATGCTAAAGATGTTTTAAATCAAGAAGTAGATAAATTAAACACAATAACTCCTTCACAAAAACAAGATTTAAAAAACTCTTATTCAGCAAATGAAGTTACTCAAATATCACAAATTAAACCCGCTTTTGAAACAGCAAAAAACCAAATCAAGAATAACGCAGACAATTTAGTAAATACAATTGATTTTATTGATTCAGCAACAAAAGAAGAAATTAAAAATCTTTTTGATCTTCCACAACAACCATCAAATGTTGTTATTTCAAATCAAAAATACAACGATATTCTTGATAAAGTTAAACAAAATGCCAAATCTTTAAGTGATAATTTCGATAGTTTAAATCAAAAAGAAATTCAAAACTTTAAAGATGCTATTGATGCTACTGTTGCAAATTCAAATAACATTGAAAACACAACAGCACAAAACAAAAATATTGCGCAAATTTTAAATGATATCGTTAAAAACTACAAAGATTTAAATGACATCAAAAAACAAGCATATGATAAACTTAGAGAAATTTATCAACCTACAAACTCAACAGCCTTAATTAATGAAGAACAAAATTCAAAACTTACACAATTAATTAATGATGCAAATGATGTTGAAAGTGTTAAAGATGTAATTAGAAAAATTGACAATATTATTCAATTGAATCAATATGAATATTTATCACAACCTCAAAAAGATAATTTTGAAAACCAAATCATTAATTTAGATAAAAACACTTCTCAAGAGTCTTACACTCAAGCGGCTCAAAACATTAACAATAACGCTTCTAGCTTAAATGATTTAATGAAACAAGCCAGAGACGAAGTTAACAAAATTAATGATAAAAATCAAGCTGCTAAAACTACTTTAACTAGTGAGATTGAAAAATTAGATGTAGATAATGATGCAGTTAATTTAATTAAAAATAAAGCTATAAGTATTATCAATATTCAAAACTTAAGTGAGGTTTCACAAAACCAAACATTGGTTGATAAATTTGTAGATGTTGCGCTTAACGCTACTTCTAATCCAGCTATTGAACAAAACCAAACAAACGCATCTAATTTAAATGATGCTTACACAAGATTAAACAACCAAATAAATCAATACACAAACCCTAATGTCAAAGATACTCAAAAATACAAATTAGCTGATGATGCTTTAAAAGCTACATTTGACAGCGCACTTGAATCTTCACAAATGCTTAAGACAAACAAAAATCTTGAAATAGCTCAAGAAGTTCAAACTAACATTCAAGCTTTAATTGATGCTTATAATGCATTAAATGGTGATAATTTTACTGTAAATCTAGATAATATTCACCATTTAAACAATAAAGATTCAATTAAACAATTAGCCTTAGAACAACCTTCAATTCAAGAATCAAATGAAGTTGTTGCTAAAGCACAAGAGTTAGATGATAATTTAGGTAAATTAATTGAGCAAAGCGAGCAACTAAACAATAATTTAAATGCTTTTGAACTACCAGATTCACAGCCTAACCCTAACCAAAAGTTAAATGAGTTTATTCAAAGTAAAATTGACCAAGCTAAAGCTGATTTAGCACAAACAAATAATTTAATTAATGATGTAAAAAATCAATCTTACACAACTAAAGAACTTATTGATGATAAAAACACATTAGTAGTTAATGACTCAACAAAAGTTGATCCAATTATTGTTAAATTTGATCCAGCTAAATTAGAAGATTTAAATGATATAGCAAATGTAAGTTATACACTTTTAAGTCAAGAAAATAAAGAAGAATATATCAATAACATTATTGATTTAACTAACAAAGATACTTTAAATGAAGACATTAAAAATCAATTCACTCAAGCATTAGATATAGCTAAAACAAACGCAATTAATGAAATATCTAAAGCTAAAACACTTAATCAACAAGAAAAACAAGAGTTTAACACAAATGCAAACAACCAAAATAAATTAAGTGATCTTGAAAATATTTTTGACACTCAAGTGCAAAAAGCTAAAGATAATTTAAATACATTAATTGAAAAATCTAATATCGCAAACAAAGAAGAATTTAAAACAACAAATCACTTTGATCAAGCTAATACAATTGACAAGATTAATGAAATTTATGATAAATTAGTTGAACAAGCTAAAAATGAAGCTCAACAAACTATAAATGATTTAACTAACTTATCTAAAGAACAAAAAGATGAATTAATCCAAAAAGTTAAAGATGCTAGTGATACACAACAAAACATCAATACAATTGATCAAATTAATGAAATTCTTGAAGAAGCTAACAATTTAAATGATCAAGAATTAGCTAACGCCAAAGCTAAAGCTATAGAAGAAATTAAGAAGATAAATAACTTAATTTCTAATGATGCTGATTACTCAAATAATGCATTAGAACACATTAATTCAGCTCAAAATATTGATGAAGTTAAGGTTAATTTTGAACAAGAAGTTATAAATTCAATTAACGCAATTAAAGATTCAATTAACAACTCTGAATTAGATAAAGTTAATGACACTGAAAGCCAAAATACTTTTGAGCAAGTGTTAAACGACAAATTAGATCAGTTATTAGATCCACAAAATTCACAAAAAATTGATGTTGATAATGCGTTTAATAATATTAACCCAATAAACTCACAAGCTTTAGATGAGTTAAAACAATACATTAAAGATCAAATTAACGGATCAAATATTGCTGACAAAACAACTGAATTAAATAAAGTAGATGCACCTGAAAACCAAAATATTAACGCTTTAAATGAACTTTACCAGCAAGTAGTTCAAAAAGCTAAAGATGAAGCGCAAAATACTTTAGATAATTTAAGAAGTTTAACCGAAGAAGAAAAACAACAATATAACTTTGATAACAAAACTCCAATTGAAATTAAACAAGAGTTAGACAAAGCTATTGAAGCGGACAAAAACGCTAAACAAAAAGCTTTAGATGCTTTAAGAGAAAGTGTTGCTAATATTGAACAAAATTACAACACAAACAATGACCCTTCTTCAGACAAGCCAGCTTTAAATGAGCAATTATTGCAAGAGTTTAAAGACTCTCAAGCTCTAATTACAAACGCTACAAGCGAAAATAATGGAATTAGTAAATTTGAACTTGATAAGCAAAACTTAGATCTTAATTTAGCTGAATTAAAACAAGTTTTAGAAAAAGCTAAAAGTATAAACGACCCTATTGATGATTTAACTCAAACAATCACAAAAGTGGATAACGCTTTAGAAAATCTTGAAAATACACCTTTAAGTGTTGAAGAAGTTAAAATCTTAAGAGATCAATTATTAATGAATATCTCAAAAGATAAATTAGCCAAAAGTATTAAAGATTCTGAGGCTATTGTGCAGATGATTGAAAGTTTAATTGATGAAAATAACAACAGAAATTCACTTGTACAAAATCAAATTCAAAAAACAAATGAACAAATAGCTTTTGTTAGTGATTTAATTGAAAAATACAATCAAGAAATTTCAGCAGCACAACAAGCTACAAACCAAAATCCAAACAACTTAAACACTAACTTAACTCAATACTTAAATAATTTAGTTGACTCTAAAGAAACCTTAAAACAACAACTTAAAAACTTAAAAGAAAAATTAAGTAATCTAGAACAACAACAAAATTCAATTAACCAAAACATAAGTGATTTAACACAAGAGTTAAACACTCAAAAACAAACATACGAGTCTCAAATTCAAGCTTCTAAAGATCTTTTAAACGCTCCTATTAGCCAAGAAGATTTAAACAATAACACTAAATTAAAAGAGTTACAAAATAATTTTGACGCGCAAGCAGCAACTCAAGATACTAATAACACTGCTAGCGATTCTCAAAATAAACAAACACTAAATTCTTGAATTAATCAACTTAAAGAGCAAGCTAATAACTTAAGTGTAAAATCAGTAACTATTAATAATCTTTTAGCTCAAAACATTCAATATTATGATGCACAGCAGTTATTAGATTATTACCAAAAACTTAAACAAGCTTTAAATGATGATAATCAATTCAATAACACAGTCGAATTTGCAAATAACTTACCAGATAAAAGTACTAATTTAGAAGATACTTTAGCTAATGTGTTGCAAAATATTGAAAACGTTACAATTTCTACCGTTGACAACACAAATGAATTACAAAATGCAATTAATTCTAATTTAGATCAATATCAAAATCAAATTAAGCAAAATATCAAACAAAACTTAATTAATAAAGTTACAACAGCTGAGAATTTTGACTTACAAATTAGTGACCCAGATCGTGTGTTTAATGAAATATCTGACGATTTAAAACAAGCTATTTCACAAACAAATGAATTGCTAGATAATCCTGATTATCAAAATAATTCAATTGTTGACTTAGAAAAAGCTTTAGATAATATTACAAACCAAATCAATAAAGAAAAATTACTTAACGCAATAAATGAAGCTAGTCATTGATTACCTAAAATCGATTCAGACACTGCTGAAGATAAACAAAAACAAAAAGAATTGCAAGATGTTTTAAATGAAGCGCAAGAATTTATTCAAAACCCACACACAGCTAATGAATACAATGCTGAAGCTGAAAAATTAAATGCGCAAATTCAAAAAGCTATAACATCATTTAATCAAGCTAAAGAGTTATTATTAAACAAAATTAACGAAGCTAAAGAAGTTGAACCAAAAACTCAATTACTAGAAGATTCAATTGCTTTATCTGAAAACACTTATGAAAACGCTCAAACAATTAAAGAGTTAATAGATCAAAAAGTAGATCTAAACAAATATATTAATAACCAAAAACTTGAAAACTTAATTAATCAAGTTACTCAAATACAAAATCCTTCACAAGATTTAACACAAGCTTTAGAAGAAGATAAACAATTATTAATCACTCCTCAAAACAAAGACACCAACACAACAACTAACGCTCAGTTAGAAGAGGCTATTGAAAATACAGACTATAGAATCAAATCTAATAACTTACAAAATGTATTTGATTCAACTAAGGATGATTTCCCAAGAAGCCAAGAATATCAAAATGCAATTGATCAATCTGAACAAATCTTAAATGATCCTTTAATTAAAAAAGATGTTAACGCTCAAAATATTTATGATGAGCAAGCTGCTAAATTGCAATTAATCAAAGACAGAAACGAGTTAATTAACCTTATAAACAAGGCAAATAATGTTTTAGATCCTAGTGTTGAATTAAGTCAAGAGATTTTTGCTGCACAAAATGTTGTAAAAAATCCTGACTCAACAAATCAACAAATTAAGGATGAAATTGTAAGATTAACAGTTGAGTTAAACTTGAATGATTTAATCAACCAATATAATAAAGCTAGATATTGAGTTGATTTACTTAACCCTACTACTCAAACTGATGCTTTAAGTGTAAAACAAAACTTAAACACTCAAACTCAAAAAGCACTAAACATTATCAATAACTACAGAAGAAATCCGCAAGATCCAAATATCTCTAAAGATGTTATTGATGCACAAACACAAAACTTAAAAGATGCTAACCAAGCTAGTGAAGATATTATTGTTGAAGCTAAAAATAATTTAATTAACTTAATTAAAACTACAGAAAACTTAAGTGAATTTTCACAACAGTTAGCACAAGCTTTAAAAGAAGCCAAAGAATTAGTAGCTAAAGAAGAACTTCAAAAATATCTTGATTACATTAAGATGTTTGAGTTATTAAATGACGCTATAAACAAAAATAATTTAGCACTTAAAGTTGTTGAAGCTAATGAATTAAATCCAAAAAATCAAGATTTAATTAATGCGATTGATTTTGCTAATGAAGTCTTAAACAAACCTAATGCTTCTAAAGAAGAAATTCAAGAAGCTTTAGATAAATTAGATCAAGCGCTAAAACAAAATATTAAAGAAAACAGAGATAACTCAGCACAAATTTTTAGTGACAAAATTGATCAGTTAAACAATCTTTCTCAACTTGAAAAAGATTCATTTAAAGAGCAAATTAAAAACGCTCCTTATATTGATGATATTGAACCTATTTACAATAAAGCTAAAGAGTTAGATCAAACTAAACAAAACATTATAAACACAACCTTAAATGACTTAAACCACTTAAATACAGATCAAAAAGAATTTGTAAAACAAGAAATTATCAATAGTGTATATGATGATAATAATTTAGTTGAACCATTTGTAAATGAGCCGCACACAAACACAGACAATGTAATTACACAAGCTAAAGAATTAGATGAATCAATGCTAAATTTAAGTGAAACTAAAGATATAGTTTCTAAGATTGATTTAGATAATTTAAACGCTTCAGATAAAATCAAAGAGCAAATCAAAAACGCTCTTGAAATTATTGATAACTTAAACAATAATAAAGTTTCAGCTGAAGATAAATTTGACGGATTCACTTATGTTAATGAGCCAAACGCAAATTGAAACAAAGATGAAGTAGACAAATTTAACTCAGAAATTAAAAACAAAGTTAAAGATTTATACAATGATGTGATCGATAATTTAGAGTCATTAAGCGAACAAGAAAAACAAGAATTTAAAGATCAACTTAATAATCTTGATTTTGAAAATGACTTACAAAATTCAATTAATCAAGCTAACGATATTATCAAAAACGCTAACGCTAATAACCACACAAATGATTTAATGAATCAAGTGGTTGAAAAATTAGATAATTTAAACAATAACTACAATGAAAATGATGTAAATCAAACAAAAGAGTTACTAGAGCAAATTAGTGATGAGTCTAAAGATAAATTTAAAGAAGAAGCTAATAACTTACTTGAAACTTTAGACAAAACAGATAAATTAAATGATGCTTTAGAAGAATTTAAAAATACTGATGTTAGCGACGAAAAATTTGATGAAGTTAAACAAAACTTAATTGACGCTATAAATGAATTAGAAAATTCAATTAAACAAACAAGCGAAGATAAATTAAATGATGTCGCTAACAAAATTAATGACAAAGCTAATAATTTAATTGATGAGGCTAACAAATATAAAGATATAACTGATGCTATTATCAATAAAGACGCAGATAAATATCAAGAAATTATTGATAAAACAAAAGAAGATATCTTTAATACAATCAAGGAAGCAATTGACAACACTAAAGCTTTTGAAGAATTTTCAAAAGAATCAATAACAACCAAAGAAAAAGATAAAATTCTTGAAGAATTAGACAAATATGACTTGCCTACAGTTATTAAAAGTGCAATCATTGCTTCATTACCAATTGTTAGTGATGTAAATTATTGATGATTATTATTGTTATTATTAACTATACCTGCAGGATTGTTAATCTGATGATTCATTATTTTAGCTAAACGCAAAAAAGAAGATGAAGAAGAGGAAGAAGAATCTCAAAAACAATAACAAAAACAAGCTCTAAGCTTGTTTTTTTTGTGCTGATATATCGTATTTAATTTTGAAATGTATCTAAATTTAAGTACGTTATTTGGCGAATATATTTACAAAATAATGTAATGGTTTAAAAAATATTGCGTTGAGTTGAGTGATCACAATATAAATCCTTTAATTTTTGTAAGTGTTTTGCATCGTTGTTTTGAAATATTTGTTTAAGCACTTAAATGGCAGTTTCAGAACTATATAGCGCAGCTATATTTAAAAAAATGGTAAAATTATATTAACGCTTTTTTGAGCATAAAAACAGAGGTAAACATGGATAAGAAAAAATATATCGCTAGTTATTTTGAAAAAACCAAACACATTTTGGAACATGAAAAACCTAACAATATTATTAAATTACAATTTTTTCAAAGAAAAGACAACGCAATTTTAGCTGGGATGAACGAAGTATTGGCTTTATTAGAGGAAGTTACAGATACAAGTAAATACGTAATTAGATATTTACCAGAAGGAAGTAAAATCAACAATTTAGAAATTGTTTTAGAATTAGAAGGTAATTATCAAGATTTTGGTATGTGAGAAGGAATGATTGATGGGATTTTAGCTAGAAGCACATCAATAGCATCTAACGCATACGCTTGCGTGCAAGCTGCAAAAGGTAAACCTATTATTTTTATGGGAGATAGAGCTGATCACTATATTAACCAAGAAATAGATGGAAAGGCTATAGCTTTAGCTGGTGTTAAATTAGTTAGTACAGAAGCACAAAAGCAAAATCAAAATAAAGATGAAATAACTTTCGGTAGTGTTCCACATGTTTTAATTCAAGGTTTTGGTGGAGACATAACAGCTGCAATGTTAGCGTATTCAAAACACTTTCCTAATAACAAATTAATAGCCTTAGTTGATTATCATAATGATGTAATTAAAGAGAGTCTTAAAGTTTGAGATGCTTTAGGTGATAAGGTTTGAGGTGTTAGATTAGACACATCTAAAAATATGGTAGATCATATGTTTGATAATGAAGAGCCACATTATGGTGTTAACATCGAGCAAGTTAAAAGATTAAGAAAAGCATTAGATCAAGCTGGAGCTACAAACTATAAAATTGTAGTTTCTAGCGGATTCGATGCGCAAAAAATTAAGGATTTTGAAGATAATAATGCCCCTGTTGATTATTATGGCGTAGGTCAGTCAATTTTCAAGTTATCTAATTCCTTTAGTGCAGATGCGACTATGTTAAATAATCAAAAAGAAGCAAAAGAAGGTAGAAGCTACCGCGAAAATGGAAAATTAGTGGTATATAAAAAATAAAAACTGGAAAAATTTTCCAATAATTTTTACTTATATACGTTAAATATATAATTTTTTTGGAGGTATTAGCCTCCATTATGTTCATAAATTAAAAAAATTAAGCAATTGATAACAATCAACGTTATTTTTAAAGTAATACATTTTCAATAACAAAATTAATATAAAATACAACCAAAATCAATCTATTTATTAAATAGATATCTAATAATTATTAACATTAAAGTTTTTATTTATTTGTTAAGTTCAAATCGTATCCTTTTATCAGTCAATTAACGATTTATATTAACAAGAGTCATTATGGCTCTTGTTTTTTTGTGTAAAAAAAGAGCCTTTAATAGGCTCTTATTTATTATGTATAGAATTATAAGCATCAATTCTACTCAATGCTTTTTTAAGTTTTAACTCTAAAAGTACATTTTTGTCATTATCGTATTTAAGAAGTTCTTTTTCAGCTCACTCTTTGTCTCTTTTTGCTCTAGCTATGTCAATATTTTTAAAATCAATAATATCGTCTGTTATTATGTTTATTGTGCTAGAGTCAGCATAAACCAAACCACCACCAATAGTAAATTTAGCGTAGTTTGGACTTTTTTCGTTTTCGATTGTTAAAAAACCTACGTCTATATTCGAAAAAAATGGCGCACGATTTGGTTGTAATCCTATATAACCATTACCAGCTTTTAAAGTTACTAGCGATACATCTCCCTCATAAAATTTAGCATCGGGAGTTAAAATTGTTAAATGAACTGTTTTTTTCATTATTTTTTATTATTATATCTAGCTATAACTTCATCAATATTTCCTGCATAACGGAAAATATCTTCAGGTAAATGATCTAATTCACCGTTTAAAATAGCTTTAAAACTTCTAATGGTATCTGAAAGTCTTACATATTCCCCTTTAATACCTGAGAATTTTTCAGCAACGTGAAATGGTTGAGAAAGAAAGTTTCTGATTCTTCTTGCTCTGGCAACAATTTTTTTATCTTCTTCGCTCAATTCTCCCATACCTAAAATTGCGATAATATCTTGCAATTCTTTAAAACGTTGAAGAATACTTACAACACCTTGAGCTGTGTCATAGTGTTCTTGTCCTACTATTAAAGGATCTAGTAATCTTGATGAACTTTCAAGCGGATCAATAGCTGGATAAATTCCTAAAGCTGCTATATTACGATCTAAAACAGTTTTAGCATCTAAGTGAGTAAAAGTTGTTGCAGGAGCTGGATCAGTTAAATCATCAGCAGGAACATAAACAGCTTGTACACTTGTGATTGATCCTCTACGTGTAGAAGTTATTCTCTCTTGAAGTTGACCCATTTCGGTGGCTAAAGTAGGTTGATATCCAACCGCACTTGGCATTCTGCCTAATAAGGCACTAACCTCACTACCAGCTTGTGTAAATCTAAAAATGTTGTCAATAAATAATAAAACATCTTGATTTTGTTTATCTCTAAAGTATTCAGCCATTGTTAAACCTGTAAGCGCAACTCTCATACGTGCACCTGGGGGTTCATTCATTTGCCCAAAAACTAAAGCTGTTTTATCTAAAACACCCGCAGCTTTCATTTCGTAGTAAAGGTCATTACCCTCACGAGTTCTCTCCCCCACTCCAGCAAAAACACTAAGTCCATTATGTTGGGTGGCGATGTTATTAATTAACTCTTGAACCAAAACAGTTTTACCTACTCCAGCTCCACCAAAAAGACCAATTTTACCTCCCTTTGCAAAAGGAATTAAAAGGTCAATAACCTTGATACCAGTTTCTAAAATTTCAGAAGTAGTTTTTTGTTCTTCGTATGAAGGACTAGGTGCGTGAATAGGATCTCTTTCAACGCTTGAATCAATAGGTCCTAAATTATCAATAGGATTTCCTAAAACATCAAACATCCTTCCTAAAACTTTTTCACCTACAGGTACACTAATAGGTTTACCTGTGTCAATAACTTCCATACCTCTGCTTAAACCATTAGTAGAAACCATCGCAATAGTTCTAACAGTATCATCACCAATGTGTTGAGCAACTTCTAATGTGTAAATTTGATTATCGTAATTAATTTGTAAGGCGTTAAGTAATTTTGGTAATTTTCCATTTGCGAATCTAACGTCAACAACTGGACCTAGAATTTGGACAACAACTCCATTTTCTTGTTTCATATTACCTCCCTTTTTATTATGTTGCATCTGCTCCAGATACAATTTCTGTAATTTCTTGTGTAATTAAACCTTGTCTTGTTCTGTTGTAATCTAATTTTAGTTTATGATTTAACTCACTTGCGTTATCTGTTGCGCTTTCCATTGCATTTCTTCTAGAAGCCATTTCTGAAACTTTTGAAGAAGCACCTAAAGTATAAATCATACTTGAAAGGTATAAAGGCACAACGCTTTTTAAAACACTTTGAGCGTTTGGTTCGATTTGTAAAACCGCCGAAGCGTTATTTTTATTTAAATTTTTATCATTTTTTTGATTGGATTCAAATGGTAAAAGTCTTTTAATTCTAGCTTCTTGTGTTACGTTGTTTACAAATTCTGTATAAACTAAATTAATAGATTTAACTTTGTTTGTTAATAATAAATCAAGCGCACGAGTAGATACGACACTGGCAGTTTGATATTCTAATCTATCTCCGTAATTAGGAATTTCATTAATCACTAATTCTTTAAAGTTAGAATTTCTAAAAAATCCAACTCCTTTTAAACCTAAAACAATTACTTTGTCTTGGTTTTTTAAATTATTTTTTAAGATGTTAAAAATGTTTGAATTATAACTACCACACAATCCTAAATCGCTAGTAATAACAACATATAAATCACTTGAATTTGTTCATTTAGGAAAAATTGTTTTAAGTTCATTATCTTTTAAGTGAGACATTAATTTTTTAATTGTATCTTCAAGATAATTTTGGTACTCTTGAACATTTAAATATTCTTGTTTGTATTTTCTAAGTTTGCTAGTGGCTACTAATTCCATAGCGTGAGTTATTTTTTTAGTACTATTAACAACGTTAATTCTATTTTTTAAAGCGTTTAAATTTGACATCAAACACCTCTTAGATTATTTAGATTTTTCATCTTCTTTTAAAAATTTAGCAGGAAAAGGTTTGTACATATTTGGGTCATAGTTAGGGATTGTAAGAATAATTGACTTAACTATATCTACTAACACTTTTGTTAGTGCTTCGTAGTTTTGTGGCGAAAGAACTTTTGTTTCTTTTATTTCTTCGTATATTGTATGTCCATCTACATCACCTTCAAGATACTTAATTACTGCATCACGATAATCATGCATATATTCTTTTGGAAGAGGGTTAATAATTCTTTCTTTAACCCCTAGTAATATAGCCACTTGTGCCACTTGTGGGATTGGTGAGTATTGTTCTTGTTTAAGAAGTTCATAAACCTTAGCTCCATGATCTAGTATTGTTTTAGTTGATTCGTCCAAATCACTACCAAATTGAGCAAAGGCTAACATTTCATTGTATTGAGCCAATTCTAATTTTAAAGATCCAACAACACTTTTCATAGCTTTGGTTTGTGCAGAACTACCCACACGTGAAACACTAAAACCAACATCAACAGCAGGTCTTTGTCCTGAGTTAAATAAATTTTCCCTTGTGAATATTTGACCGTCAGTTATTGAAATAACATTTGTTGGAATATATGCTGAAATATCACCTTGTTGTGTTTCAATAATCGGCAATCCTGTGATAGAACCACCACCATAATCCTTATTAACTCTGGCAGCTCTTTCTAAAAGTTGTGAGTGTAAATAAAACACATCACCAGGATAAGCTTCTCTACCAGGTGGGCGACGAAGTAAAAGTGAAAGTGTTCTATAAGCTATAGCATGTTTAGATAAATCATCATAAACAATTAAACAATCATTACCTTTTTCCATTCACTCTTCAGCAATAGTAACACCAGTATAAGGTGCTATATATTGTTGCGGAGACATTTCGCTAGCACCTGAAACAACAACAGTTGTATACTCAAGCGCCCCAGTATCTTCAAGTTTTTTAACTATTTGTGCAACAGTTGAATTTTTTTGACCTATAGCAACATAAACACATTTAACGTTTTTACCTTTTTGGTTGATGATTGTGTCAATGGCTATAGCAGTTTTTCCAGTTTGTCTATCACCAATGATTAATTCTCTTTGACCCTTACCAATAGGAATCATACTATCAATAGCCATAATTCCAGTTTCTAAAGGTTGATTAACTTCTTGACGAGACATAACCCCTGGAGCTACTTTGAAAATTTCTCTTCTTTTTTTGGTTTTAATTTCACCTTTACCATCAATAGGTCTTCCTAAACTGTCTAAAACTCTACCAAGAAGTTCGTCACCAACATTAACACTAATAACTTCACCTGTTCTTTTTACATAATCACCTTCGCTAACGCTATTAGCATGATCAAAAAGCGCAATACCTACAACTTCTTCTTCAAGGTTTAAAGCTAATCCATAAACATTATCATTTACTACGACAATTTCTGAGTTCTTAACTTGGTCAAGACCATTAACTAAACAAATTCCATCTCCAACAGTTACAACTCTACCAGTTTGAGCGTAATCTATTTTGGATTCAAAGTTTTTAATTTGATCACGAATAATTGCTGATATATCATCGATTGTGTTAGCCATCTAAACCTCCTTATCTTTTATAATGTAATTTTTTAATTTTAACAATTGATCTTGTATGTTATTTTGAATAATTTCACTTCCTATTTGAATTTTATAACCACTAATTAAAGAAGGATCTATTTCGGTTTTTAATTCAATTGTTTTTCCGTATATTTGTTCTAATTTGCTTTTAATTTTAATAATGTCTTTATCGCTAATTGGCTTTGCCACAGTTATTTTAGCAAACTGAATGTTTAATTTAACATTCGACATTTTTAAGTATTCAATCATAACTCTTTTAATTAAAAATGCTTCTTTTCTTTGGATGCAAACTTTAATTAAATTAATAAAATCTTTAGAGTAACCTTTTAAAATTTTGTCTAAAAATTCGAACTTATTTTGATTAGGAATGCTACTATTGTTTAAGTAAAAAATCATTTTTGGGTGCGTAATTATGATGTTTTTAAAATCATTAGCTTCCTTATGAGTTTGCTCAAAAAGTTTTGATTCTTTAACTAACTCATATAAAGCAATTGCATACCCGATTGGATTTGAATTATTTTTATACATATGTTATTTATTTTTTGATTTGTTCAACATCTGAATTGATAAAATCATCAATAACTTCTTGGTGATCAAGTAATTTTTCGTTTTTTGTAATGATTTTTTTAGCAATTTCAACAGCAGCTTCTGCTATTTTATTTTTACTTTGTCTTTCGAATTCTACTTTTTGGGCTGCTATATCTCTGTTAGCTTCATCTAATAAATATTTAGCATCCCTTTTAGCCTTAGCTGTATAAGTAATGATAACTTTTTCAGCTCTCATTTTAGCTTTGTTTACGATAACATCCGCTTGTTTGTGAGCTTCTTCTAATTTAGCATTAGCTTCATTAGTTTTTTGAATAGCTAATTCTTTCTCACTTAAAGACGCGTCTATATTTTTTTGAATATAATCATGACGCTCTTTCATTTTTTTCTTAATTGGTTTATAAAAAAAGAAAACTAAAAAACCAAAAGCTAAAGCAAAAGCTAAAATTGTCGCAATCATCATCGGAATATTAGGAAAAACGTTTAGAAATTTTTCTGAAAAACTTTGACCTAGATCCTGTGGAGTGTCGATTGCAAAATTATTTTGTAAATTTTGTAGCATTTTGAAATTTATTTATTGTAAACAAAGAATAATAAAATAGAAATTAATAATGAGTAAATAGCACTTGATTCAGCAATAGCAACACCGATAATTAACATGGTTCTAATTTTTGATTCAGCTTCTGGATTTCTTCCAACAGCCTCAGCAGCTTTACCAGCAGCATATCCTTGTCCGGCTCCAGTACCAATAACCCCAATCATTGATAAACCAACACCAATAGCAACTAATCCACCATTAAATGTAGTAGATTGGGCTACAGCTGTTGTGCTTTCAGCAGCTTTATCAGCAGCTTGTGTTGTAGCTTCAGCTGCGTATGAGATAAGATTTGATAACATATTCTCTCCTTCATTATTTTTAATAAACTGTTTGTTTTACTTTTTTAAGTGTTAAAAATTTAAATCTTTTTTTATTGGTTTTTTCAGCTTCTTCAACAGGAATTTCATTTGTCCAATATGCAGCCGTTAACATAGCAAAAACATATGCTTGAATAACTGCCCCAAATAAGTCAAAATATAAATGTAAAAATGGTGTAACAAAAGGTGCGAAGAAAAATCATTCATGATTATTTAAACCTGGTATTAAAGTCCATAAATAACCAGCTAAAAAATAAATCAAAGCAACAATTGTAGAACCACCAATGATATTTCCATAGATACGGAAACTAATTGAAATAAGTGGAGTAAATTGTCCGATAATGTCAATAGGATTTTTTAAAAATTTAATAAAAAATCTTAATTTGTTATAAATTAACCCAACTACATAAATACCTATAAATGTGGCTAATCCTAAAGTTAAAGGAACTGAATAACTTGTGGCGATCGGTTCAAGTCCAAAAATTGCTACTAAATTACCAATTAAAAGAAAAACTCCTAAAGTAAAAATATAAAGTCTAGATTTACTTAATTTATTAAGCATCACATCATCAAAAGTATTGTCAAAAAATGAAACAAATGATTCTGAAATTAAAACTATACCTTTTGGAGCTTCGCTAGCTTTAAGTTTTTTAAGTTTAAAAAATACTATTAGTGTAAATATAATAATTACCAAAACAGTAACAATTAAACTTAATAACTGCGGCTGATTTCAATTAGAAATTAGTCTATCTCACATTATCACTTCCTTTCTTTTTGTTTTTTTTATAATAAATAACCCAAGAAATTAAAGCATTTAATTGCGTACTTAAAAGTGCGTATATAAAAGTTAAATAATTAATTGGACCGTTATTTGCATAACTAAAATTTAAAACTGGGTTGTTTTTATTGACAAAAATAATTGCAATAAGAAAAACACTAAAAAAGATTAAAACAAATCATGTTTTAAGTATAACGATAATAACAGCACGACTTTTAACTTTTGATATTTTAATTTGGTTAGCAACCTCATTAGTTAAAAAAATAAAAAAAGATACCAAAACGCCTATAGAATAGCCTAATAATAAAGAATAATTTATTTTAATTAAAGCTAAAAAAACAATTAAATTTATTGCTACAAAACTAAAATTAAATAAATAAAATACTTTTATAAAACTAACGCTATTTTTTATCTTGTTTTGGCGGTGCATAGTTTAATTTTATACCTTTTTTACTATATATATACTAAATTTATTATAAAAATAAAAAACAAAACAGACTTAATTAAAAGTCTGTTTTATAGTGCTTTTAGTCAAAAAAATTATTTTTGAATTATTGAAAATTTAATATGTTCTGTGTTTTTGGTTAATATATCAGCCTCAAGGTCCATAATCATATTTAACTCTTTTTCTAAACCTAAAGCAGTTATAATATCTGGTTTAGTTACAGGGTTTTTAGGAGCAAAAAGTTCGCATGTTTCGTTTGCTTTTAATATTGATGTTTCATATGTTCCTATTTTTTTAGCTATTTCAATAATTTCGTTTTTGTCATATGTTAAAAGAGGTCTTAAAACAACTTTATTTGTTACGGAACTAATAACATTCATGCTCTCAAGTGTTTGACTGGCTACCTGTCCTACGTTTTCACCGTTACTAATAGCAATAATTTGATTTTTTGAAGCGAAACTAGAAGCAATACGATAGAAACTTCTACGCATAAGAGTAATTTTGTATGATTGATTTGATACCATTGACAAGTAATTCATTAAAACAGAATAATCGACAATGTTTAAGTGACTTGTGATTTGGTATTTAGTTAATGTTTGAACTAAATTTTTAAGTTTGTTGATAGTTTTTTCGTCTGTTTGTGGAGGGGTAACAAAACTTAAAAAATCTACTTTTAAACCTCTTTTCATTAAATTAAAAGCAGCAACAGGACTGTCAATACCACCACTTAAAAGATGAACTACCTTACCAGAAACTCCTACAGGCAAGCCCCCAAGACCTTTTATATAATTGGTAAAAATATAAGTTCTTTCTTTTCTAATTTCCACATAAAAAATTTGATCAGGATTGTGAACATTAACTTTAAGTTGTGTATTTTTTAAAACATGTGTACCTAAAATTTGGTTTAAATCAACAGATTTTATAGGAAAAGTTTTATCATTTCTTCTTGATTCGATTTTGAATGTTTTACTTTTGGGTAAAACCAAAGATAAGATTTTATCCTTAAAAAGTTCTAAATCATTTTCAACAACATGAACAATAGAATATGAACTAATTCCAAAAACGTATTGTAATTTTTCTAAAACTTCATTAGTGTAATTTAAATACATACGATCGAATTCAACTTTTGGTTTTTGACCTGTTATTAGTTCGATATTGTTACTTAAAACATTTGTGAAAAATTTTCTATTTCCACCCTTTAGAACTAATTCACCATATCTAATTAGTATTTTTTTAGTCATATTAGTTTTTATCCTTTTTATTTCTATTTATTTGATCAAGAATTTCATAAGCTTGTAAGAAATCTTTTGAATCATATAAATAAATAGCATTTTGGTAGTTAATTTTAATTGTATCACTATTTATATTTTTTAATTTGTCTATTAAGAAATCACACATTTGTTGGTATGTTTTGTTTTTTGTGTACAGGTTAATTAAGTAATTAATTTTATCGCTATAGTTTTTTAAAATTTCTTTAGCTGAATTATAGGTAAATTTATTAATTTCAATATTATTTTCATTCAATTTATCTAGATAAATTTTATATAAATTATCTAACTCATCAAAATGATAAAAATCTCTTGGATTAAAAAAATCGCTTTTATTTTCCAGTAACTGAAAATAAATTTTATGTGTTTGTAAAAAATATTTAGGAAAATCACTAAAAATAAACTTTTTAAAGAATTGCTCATTCTTAAAATTGTTAAAGAATTGAATAATTAAAAGTGTGTTTGTTAAAAAGTATTCAATGTTTTGAATAATTTTTGAAATAGGCACATCTTTAGTGTTCATCATATTTTTATAGTTGTTTTGATAATTTTGATAAATATTCATCAAATCAGTATTATTACTGAAGTGATTATCATTATGAATATAAGAACTAATTAATGAAAAAAGTGTTAAAAATTTAGATTTTTGATTATTTATAAAACTAATAACTTGTTTTCTGGTTTTTATTTCTTTGAAAGAAGAGTACAAAATATGGTATGTATCTAAGGCCAATTTTTTAAGATTATTAAAATCATGTTTTTGGTAATCTAAAATTTCACTTTCAAAAGACTTGATCAGGTTTTTGTTTTCGATTGGGTTTTTGTTTAGTAATTCAGGTAAATTATTAAAAAGCATTCACTCAAGATCAATTACTTGATCTGTTTCTAAAACTAAATCTAAAACTTTTTTCTCTAATGAAACAATTTTGTCGTCAATTAAATCTAAGTCAGTATCTAATTTTTGATCATTAATTTCTGTTAATTGATTAGAAAGATTATTAATTTTTTGAATTGTCAAAGGTCCTAATTTTTTGATGTTAATCGCGTTTTTATTCAAATATTCTCTTAAAAGTGTTGTTATATCGAGAATTTTGCTCCATGATTCATCAATTGTATTAAGTTGTTTGCTTAAATCGTTACTTTTATTAGCAAAATCTAAATATAAAGAATTAAATTCTTTGTGTTGTTTTTTGATTGTTTTGTTGATGCTAAATAAATTTAATAACTTAAGTTTTTTGGTTGCTAACTTTAGCGAAATAATACTGTTTTTTAGTTGATTCTTTAAATTTTGCATCTGTAAATTTAAAGAACTAAGATTTGTGTATAAATGCATAAAATTATCATTTTTAGCATGCTGTGAGAGATTGAAAAAACGATTTAAGACATTATCTGATTTTTGGAGTTTAGTGTTGACTTCGTTTTGGATGGCTGTACTTTTGTCTCTAAGAATTTTGATCATTATTTTTCAAGATAAAATAATTTGTAAAATAAGGAAAACAATAATCAAAAAAGCCATTATTGAAATTAATATTGTCTTATACATGATTTAAATTTTACTAAATAAATAAAGCATCTTGGAAATTACAATATTAACTTTTAGTTGAAACTTTAAGAGATCATTTTTCTGGTTTTTCAATTTTAAACTCACTTATAGCTTGATCTAGTTCTTCTTCAGTTAATGCTTTACCATTTATAATTTGAGTGTATAAATAAGCGCTATAACCCACATAATCAAATTTTGGTTTGGGCTGCACCAAATCATATGTTAATTTTCCGCCTGTGCTTAAAGGTTCATAAACTGGTATGTTAGTATCTAAAAAAAGATCTTTTAATTCTTTTTTTAGAAGAGAGACTTCTTTAGATAGTCTCACAATATCTTCAGCAATTAATTTAGCTTTTTCAATATCAACAACTTTTAAATCCATAAAAAACTCCTAAGAAAATAAAAAAAGCCACATCTGTGACATATGGTGCCCAGGACAGGACTTGAACCTGCATGGATTGCTCCACTAGATCCTTAGTCTAGCGTGTCTGCCAATTTCACCACCTAGGCATTTGTGTTAAAATTATAACATAAAAAAACTTGTAAATGATTTAATTTTTTGTAAGGAGTGCTAAAAAATGGAGCTAATTAAAGCTGGATATACCAATAAATCGTACAAAGATAATAATATTTTTTATCAAGAAAAAATTTTAAATGGTTTTAATCATAATATTGATTATTCATTATTATCAAATTTAGATTTTGTACCTAAATTAATTGAAAACACAGATGAATATGTTAAGTGAGAGTTTATTGAATCAAAAAAAGTAAAAATGGACGAAAAAACACTTAAGCAAGTGGCTGATACTTTTAAAAAATTACATGAATCTAAGATAAAGCTACCTAAAAATTCAATGGCTCGTAGAATCAAAGACTATCGTAACAAAGTTAATCAATTGGATAGAAAAATTGATGTTTTAGACCATTTTTATAAAAGAGTTAACAATATTTTAAAATATAGCGAAACTAACAGACCAATACATAATGATTTATACTTTTCTAACATATTAATAGACCAAAATGAAAAAATGTATTTTGTGGATTGAGAATACGCTTCAATGGGTGATAAGCATTATGATTTAGCTTTATTTATTTGTGCTAGTGATTTAAATAAAGAACAAGAAAAGATTTTCTTGGATCAGTATGATAGTTACTGAGAAGAGTATTTAATTCAACAAAAAATTATGGCTTATTATTTTATAATAATTTGAGCAGCTTCTAAAGTACAAATACCAATTAATATTGACTATTTTATTAAAAAAATTAAAGAAGTAGAAGCTGAATTTGACTACAAAAAAGCTAATAATCTTTTTAGACAATAACTTTATTAATTATTAATATAAAAAATACGAAACAATCGTTTCGTATTTTACTTTTGATGTTTATAAGAATAATTAGTTGTTTTTAGCGATTTCAACTAACATTGCGAATGTTTTAGGTTCGTTAATAGCTAATTCAGATAACATTTTACGGTTAATTGTAACATTAGCTTTTTTAAGTCCGCTGATAAATCTTGAGTAGCTCATTCCTTCAGCTCTAACAGCTGCATTAATACGAGCGATTCATAATTTACGGTAGTCTCTTTTAACTTGTTTACGGTCTCTAAAAGCATATGTTCATGATTTAACAACAGCTTGTTTAGCAACTTTGTAACCGATTGATTTGTGCCCGAAGTATCCTTTAGCTAATTTTATTCATTTTTTACGTCTTTGTCTTGTAACTGTTCCACCTTTAACTCTCATAATTTAAATTCCTTTCTAAAATATATTTTTATTTAATTGTAAATAACGTTTGTAAGATTATTTATTTTAGAATAATCCTTTAAATCTTTTAAGGTCGCTTTTTGACATTAAAGCAGCTTTACGTGATTGACGTTTTTGTTTAGTTGATTTGTTTTGCGCTAAGTGTGAACGGAAAGCTTGTTCTCTTAAAACTTTACCAGTTCCTGTAACTTTAATACGTTTTTTTAACGCACTTTTAGTCTTCATTTTTGGCATTATTCTCCTTCTTTAGCAACTTCAGCATTAGCATTGTTGCTGCTGTTTTGTTCTTTTAAATATTTTGCAATTTTTTGTTTATTTGGTTGGAGATTCATGTCGAGGAAACGATCATTTACCAATTTTGGTTCTTTGGTAATTTCAGCAATATCTTCAAGTGTTTTAAAGAATTTGTCCAGAGTAGCTAAACCTAAGTCTTGACGACCCATTTCACGACCTCTAAGTTTAAGAGAAACTTTAATTCTATCCCCTTTTAAAAGAAACTCACGAGCTTTTTTAGATTTTGTTTGTAAGTCATGATCACCAATCATAGGTGTTAAACGAACTTCACGGTTTTGGATGTTTGTTTGTTTTTCTTTTAATTCTTTTTGTTTTTTCTTACGGTCATATTTGAATTTTCCATAATCCAATATTCTAGCAATTGGTTTAGGTTGAGCTTGTATTAACACAAGATCCATTTTTTCATTTTTAGCCATTTCGACAGCTTCTTTAGTGTATTTAACACCGATTTTTTCTCCGTCAGCTCCGATAAGGAAAACTTGTTTAAACGGTATTGCTTCATTTACGTAGTGCTCTGCACTAGGTTTCTTCATTTTTGGTTGAATAATAAACTCCTTAAAATAAATTGTATAAATAAAAAGTGGTTACCCACTTCTTCTCTACTAAAAAAGGCATCAAAAAAATAATGATACATTTAATTGTAGCAAAACCCAAAGCTATAGCAATCAGGTGAGAAGTGTTTTCTACTTTCTGCAATTAAATATTGCTTTTATATTTTAACATAATTTTTTTGATTGTTATCTTGACGCTTGCTTAATTTTTATTTATTAAATTTTTCCTATATACCTATTAACAAGGCGAATATAAAAAATAAAGAACTATCATAACAAAAAATAGTTCTTTATTTTACAAAAATATTATTTATTTTGAATTGATTCAACACCTGGTAAAGCTAATCCTTGTAATAATTCTAAACTAGCTCCTCCACCTGTTGATACGTGTGAGAATTCTTTTTCCATTCCTAATTTTTGAACAGCAGCAACACTATCTCCACCACCAACTACGCTGTAGCAGTTTGGTAATTTAGCAATAGCACGACAAACTTCTAAAGTTCCATCTTTAAAGTGTTCAAATTCAGTAACTCCCATAGGTCCGTTTCAAACAACTGTTTTAGCTCCTTCTAAAGCTTTAGCGAATAATTCTTTAGATTTTGGACCTAAATCTAATCCCATGTATCCTTCTTGAATGTCGATGTCTTGAACTTCACCTTCAACATCAGCAAATTCTTTAGCTACTAAGTGATCAACAGGTAAAATAACTTTTGAACCGTAGTTTTCTAAGAATTTTTTAGCTAAGTCTAAGTAATCGTTTTCAACTAATGAATTACCAATTGAATGACCTTGAGCTTTTAAGAATGTGTAAGCCATTCCTCCACCGATAATCATTTTGTCAGCAATTTTAACTAAGTTTTCTAAAACTTGAATTTTATCTGACACTTTTGCACCACCAATAATAGCAACATAAGGGTGTTCAGGATTTTGGATAGCTTTATTTAAGGCTGAAACTTCTTTTTCCATTAAGTATCCTAAAGCAGATTCTTGAATGTTTGAAGCGATTCCAACATTAGAAGCGTGTGCACGGTGTGCTGTTCCAAAGGCATCATTAACAAACACATCACCTAAACTTGCTCAGTATTTTCCTAATTCAGGATTGTTTTTGCTTTCTGCTTTAGCATTTAAGTCTTCAAAACGTGTGTTTTCAAATAATAACACGTCACCTTCGTTCATTTGCGCAATAGCTTCTTCTAATTCAGCACCACGAGTAGCAGCAACGAATTTAACAGGTTTTTTAAGTAATAAAGCTAATTCTTCAGCAACTGGTTTTAAAGTTTTACTTTCTTTGTCAGCTTCTTCTTTAACTCTTCCTAAGTGAGAGAATAAAATTGCTTTTCCACCTTCGTTAATAATTTTTTGAATTGTTGGTAAAGCAGCTGTAATTCTTTTTGTTGAAGTAATAACTCCATTTTTGATAGGAACATTAAAATCAACTCTTAATAAAACTTTTTTACCTTTTAAGTTTAAATCATCAATTGTTTTTTTCATTGTAACTCCTTTTTGTTAGTTAATATAATTATAATTTTTTTAAATCAAAGATTTTTAAAATATCTTTCAACAAAAAATTAATTTTTGTAATTAGTTCCATTTATTTTTCTAATTCTAAAATTATGTCTCTAAGTTCAATAGCGCGCTCATAATCAAGCTCTTTTGCTGCTTGATTCATTTGTTCGCGTAATTTTTTAATAACTTCTTCTTTGGATTTTTTATCGCTTTTAGACATTTTAGAACTGGCTTGTTGTTTTGCTAAAATCGCTTCTATTGCATTAGAAATATCATGACCTTGAATAGGTTCGGGAATAGGTTTGATAATTGTTTTGGGAGTGATGTTGTGTAATTGGTTGTATTCAATCTGGATTTTTCTTTTTTCGTTATTATCATCAATTGTTTGCTGCATACTTTTGGAAATTGAATCACAATATAAAATAACTTTACCATTTGCGTTTCTGGCTGCTCTACCAACTATCTGAATTAAACTAGTGGTATTACGCATAAAACTTTCTTTATCAGCATCCAAAACCATTACCAAAGAAACTTCCGGTAGATCAATTCCCTCTCTTAAAAGGTTAATTCCAATAACAACTTCGTAAACACCTTTTCTTAATTTTCTTAAAATTTCATTTCTAACAAAAGTATTATGTTCTGAGTGAATATAAGCTGCCTTAATTTTTTTTGAAATTAAATAGTTACTCAACTCTTCAGCTTGCCTTTTGGTTGTTGTCAAAATCATGCTTCTTTGATCATTCTCTCTTTGTTTTATGAGTGAATCGTAAATGTCTTCAATTTGATTTTTTGTACTTCTAGTTTCAATAATTGGATCTAAAAGCCCTGTAGGTCTAACATATAAACGTGTAACCACTCCGGCACTTTTGTCTAATTCATATTCTCCAGGTGTAGCACTAATATATATTTTTTGGAGATTTATTTCTTCAAATTCATCAAATTTTAATGGTCTATTTTCAAGTGCACTTGGCAATCTAAAACCATAATCAACCAAATTTTTTTTACGAGCATAATCACCCTTGTACATACCTCTAATTTGAGGGATCATCATATGAGACTCATCAATAAAAACAATTGCATCTTTAGGTAAATAATCAAAAAGCGTATATGGTTTTTGACCAAAAGTCCTTTGATCTAAGTACATTGAGTAATTTTCAATCCCAGAACACATTCCAAATTCTTTTAAATCATCTAAATCATTATTAACACGATCATAAATTCTTTGACTCTCTAATAATTTATTTTTTTTATTAAAGTATTCGACTCTTTTGTTTAATTCTTCTCTAATCATTGGAATTATTTTGTCGTAGATACTGCTTTCAACTGTGTAGGCTTCACCAGGGAAAATTCTAAATATTTTCTGACGTTTAATTACATTTTTGCTTAAAGGATCAACTTGGACAATATTTTCGATTTCTTCACCAAAAAAATCAACTCTCAAAAGATATTGATCATTATCTGCTGGAGCAATTAATACTGAATCACTTCTAATCATAAAAGTACCAGGAACATGATCAGTATCATTTCTTTGGTATTTGATTTTAACTAGCTTATTAAGAAAGTTTTTAAAACCAAATTCCATACCTGTATAAATTTCAAATGAGTTAACTTGATATTCATTTGGGTTTAAAGCCCCGTAAATACTACTTACACTAGCTACAACTATAACATCTCTTCTTGTTAAGAGTGAATTAACAGTTGACATTCTTAAAAGTTCTATATCTTGGTTAGTTTGGCTAGTTTTTTCAATAAAAGTATCGCTAGAAGGGATATATGCTTCAGGACGATAATAATCAAAATAACTAACAAAATACTCAACAGCATTATCAGGAAAAAAGCTTTTTAATTCGCTATAAAGCTGACTTGCTAGTGTTTTATTATGACTTAAAACTAAAACTGGTCGGTCAAATTCTTTAATAACATTTGCGATTGTAAAAGTTTTACCGCTACCTGTTACTCCTAAAAGAACTTGATCTTGTAAGTTTTCCTTAATTCCTTCGCATAACTCTTTGATAGCCTTAGGCTGATCACCACTTGGTTTATAATCTGCTTTTAATTTAAATATTGACATATTTTTATATTATAAAAATATTTTTCAACAAAATAACTAAAAAAAGAAATAAAAAAAATGGCGATCACGAGAGGATTCGAACCTCCGACCACAAGCTTAGAAGGCTCGTGCTCTATCCATCTGAGCTACGCGACCACGCTATATTATTTTAGCATAAAAATATTTTGCTCACAAAAATTTTTGGATTTTTTTGTGCTGGGCTAAAGCGCAATTGAAAAATACGAAGTTTGATCAGTACGTTAGTCTTTAAAAAAACAAAAACATTGATAAAGCCAAAAACAAAGTCCAAAATTCAATTAATAATTTTTAGCACACTAATCATTTATATAACAAATTTGAAAACATCTAAAAAAACCAACACGTTTGTTGTTGGTTTTTATCCAATTATATTTTTATAAAGAGGGTTGCAGATTTATAATTTTATTTAATTTTTGCTCTTCACTTTCACTAAAGTGGTGTGAAACAAAGATGTAAGATCTTGGGTCTTTTAATAAGAAATCAAAAATAATTTTTCTTGTTTTTGGGTCAATACTTGAGAGCATCTCATCTAAAATAATTAAACTTTTATCACTTAAATAAGCCATTAAAAGTAATATTCTTTGTTTTTCACCACTTGAAAGTGTTTCAAAATCGATCATATTATCTTTTGCAAAATCAATTCTAAAAATTGAGATTAATTCATCTTTAGTTATTGTTTGGTTATGATAATTTGAAAATAACTGTTGCAGATCTATTTTTTCTTCAAGATTAATTTCGTTATTTATAGACATTATATTGGCTGAATTCTCACTAAATTCACCATAATATGTATTGTTATAAACAACACTACCTTGATAGTTATCAACTAAATTGTTGATTATATTAATTAAAGTTGTTTTACCGCTACCGCTAGGCCCTTTAATTAATATTTTTTCGGCACTGTTAATTGTTAAATTAAAATTATTGAAAATTTGTTTTTCTTCATATGAAAAATTAATATTTTCTAATTTTACAAATTCTAATTTTTCTTTTTTAATTAAACTTGGGTAATAAATTTGAGCTTCATCTTTTTTAATTTTACTTAAGATTCCTTTTAGTTGTCCAACTCCAAATATAGCTTTAAACATTCCATTAATTGCATTTGAAAATACTGATTCGTGAATAATAACTAAAATCAATAACTCAAAACCGATAATATCTTGTTGAACCAAAAAGAATGCCGCAATAATTACTGATGAATTAAGTAAGAAATTAATAAAGCTAATTATTGAATCAAAAACATTTTTGGAAATATCAATCTTTAATTTAGTTTTTGTATTTTTAGAAATTTGTTTTTGTCTTAAATTTAAAAAGTAAGGCTCTTTGTTGTTAAAAATAAAAGTATTAATTGAAAACAACAATTTTGAAGTAATTGCAAAAAAGTTATTTTTATTATCACTTACTTGCTTTTGGTATTTAGCACCAAAACTTTGAGCAAATAATGAAATGAATAATTTTAAGATTGAAACTCCTAAAAAGATTAATAAAAGTTGTCAAGATACAAAAATATAAATAATAGATATTCCGACGAAAGTCATTGTAATATTGGTTAAAAAAGAAAATATAACACTAAATTGAGCTACGAAATTTAAGTCATTTTCTAAAAGATTAACCAATTGTGTGTTATCGTTATTTTTTAAATATCTTGGATGAGCTTTAGTTAATTTTTCAAAATATTTAATTCTGAGAGTGTTATGAGTATAGTAAATTGCTTTTATATATAATTTTTGGCTAAAACCTGTAAGTAAGGCTTGAAAAATTTCAGCCAAAATAAAAATAGATAACATTAATAAACTTTTTGTGATGTTGTCTTGAACATTATAAATAACGTATTTTAGAATTTCAATTGAAAAATAAATTGAAAGTATTTGTGAAACCGAAACTAAAATTGAAATTAATATTAATTTAAGGTGAACTTTTTTATTTTCTTTAATAACATTAATTAGCTTCATAAAGTTCTCCTTTTTCTATAATGTAAGTTTTGTCAAATTTATCGCTTAAATCTTGTGTTAGTGTATGCGAAATCATAATGATGGTTTTATTAGAGTTTATTAAATGGTTAACAATATTTTCAAGATTTTTCTTATCTATATTTGAAATAGCCTCATCAATAAAAATTCATTCGTTATCACTTAAAAGACTTCTAAGTAAATTCAATCTTTGAATTTGACCTAGTGAGTATTGTGGAGATTCAACATTAACCTCTTCTTCAAAGTTTAATTTATCTAAATCAAAAAGTTTAATTAAGTTAGCTTCTTGTTCATTTAATTCTCTGTCACTAAAAATAATGTTATTTTTAAGTGATCCTTCAAAAAATTCCATTTCTTTGTTGATTATTGTGACTTTTGGAAGTTTTTGAGAGACATTTTGAATTTTATTGTTTTGATGATCAAAATATTCAACAAGTTGATCATGATCTAAAAATTTATTTAGTAGTAAAAATAATGTTGATTTTCCTTCTCCACTTTGACCATTAATTAAGATTTTTTGATTTTGGTTTATTTGTAATTTATCAATTTTTAGTTTCTTATTTTCATTAATTTGATAATTAAAATCTTTAAGGTTAATAGCAGATAAACTTTGTGTTGAATTTTGATTAAAATCAACTATGTCAAATAATTTTTTGTATTCAAAACCTAATGATTCAACATTATTTTTAAATTTTAGCTTTTGAATACCTATGTCGGTTAAGTTTGTGATAGCTTGTGTAACGTTTACAGACATACTATGTGAAAGAAAAATTACAGAAGCGTAAATGCTGATAGTAATTAAATCTGGTTTATAAATAAAAAATA
This sequence comes from Mycoplasmopsis ciconiae, assembly GCF_036350065.1. Lineage (NCBI taxonomy): Bacteria > Bacillati > Mycoplasmatota > Mycoplasmoidales > Metamycoplasmataceae > Mycoplasmopsis > Mycoplasmopsis ciconiae. Next base: position 49,989 of record NZ_JAZDWZ010000002.1, read on the forward strand.
ATGTACCCACTAAAAATAAAGATGCAAAAAATAATGAAGCACTAACACCAGAAATAGTTTGTAATTTCATATATTTTGTACTGAATTTATTTATTGTTTTTAAATATTTGTTTCCAAAATCACTTTTGTATAAATCTATTAAATGCGCTTGTTTGTCAATGCTTTTGTATGATGTTATTAAATTAACAAATTTAAGTGATTTGTCTAAAGGTTTTTTAATGATTTCTAATTCCAAATCACTTGCGTCATTAATTTGTTTTTTCATCAAAAAAGGAATCATTAAAAACACAAACAATAAAGGTAGTGTGTAACTTAAAGTAATAGGTGAGCTAACACCTAAGGCAACAACTAATCCAAGAAGCTCAAAAGACATTAACACGAAGCTTAGAATTGGCATGTAATAATCGCTTACATATCTTAATAACCCTTCACTTAAGAGATAAAAGTATTTTTGATTGTCTTTTGAACTTACATTTTTGGGGTTAGCTTTAAGTATTTTTTCAAATATTTTTTTATGGATAAAATTAACTAAAGTTTTTCTTAAAAACGATTTTGTAATATTGTATATAAACATTATTATTACGCTTGTAAGTACCAATGCTAAATAAATTCATAAATCAGCACTAGTATCGGTTATATTTTTGATTAATTTCTGATAAAAAAACAAAGTAAAGTAATTAACCAAAAAAACTAAGGCTAATATTAAAAATATTAACGAAAATATCTTTTTATTTTGTTTTATTAATTTCATCTTCCTCCTTTTTATATTCATATAAAATCAAAATAAATAATTATTAAACAAGAGAGTTTTTTGTTTGGTAATTTAGTAAATTTATTTTTGAAATGATTAATAATAATTTATTGATTTTAGTTAATGTTTGTTTTACAGGTCATGCTTAAGCTAGTTTGTAAATACATTAACATAATTTAAACCCGTATTCTTTTAATAAAAAAGAATCTCTCGACAGACCCATGCCGCAATTTTAATTTTATAGGATTAGAAAAACAAATTTTGTGAATTGTGTCAAAAAGTTAAAAAAAGCCTTTTTTGAAAACTTATTTTTCACATTTTGGCTCTGATTAGAATTTTATATTTATGATTTTTAAATTTAAAGTATATTTTTGTGAAATTATAAAAAGGCAACTTTCAAACTTAAGCATTTAATTTGGTTTTGAATAAATTTGCTTGAATTTTTATTAAGTATGTTTAATATTTTTGTTTTAGGTTATCAACAATACAATAAATTAATAATCATTTGGCAAATTCTACAAAATATATAAATATTAAATTTTGGATAAACACCTTTAGCAAGATTATCTTATTTGATTAAAAACATCATTAACAATACATAAAAAAGTTAATTAGTTTATTTGATAATTTCAGCTTTTATGTTTGTTGTTAATAATATACAAGATAACAAACTTTAGCCAAGAACAATATTAATTAGATTTTAGTCTGAAATGTTTTTATAAGTTTTGTAAATTGTGAGCATATTAGGTTAAATAAGTTTAATCTATAGTGTTAGAATTTATTTATATATAAAAATGGGGAAACATATTATGAAAAAGAAATTTAAAGCATTCGCGGTTTTAGTACCGTCATTTTTGTCTATACCTACACTACTTGTAGCATGCCAAAAACAAGAAGACAAAAAACAACCACAAACTGAAAATGCACAAATACAATCACAAAACACAAATCAAACAAATATAAATAATAAACATCAAAATGAAGATAATTCAAATTCAAATGAATTATCACAAATAAACACTAAAGATTCTCAATCTGAGCAAAAAAGCGACGAAGAATCAGTAGTAGTTGTTGAAGAAACTAAAAATGATCAGCAAAATACACAAACTCAAGATTTAGATCAAGAAACAAGTAAATTAAACCCAAAAAATGAATCAAATAACCAAACAAACATAGATGAAGAAAATGAAAAAACACAAGTTTCTCTCGAAGAACAAGACACTTCACAAGAGTTAGAAATTAACCAAAAACAAGAATCAAGCGATGAAGAACATTCTCAAGAGTCTCAAACTCAAAATGATGTTGCTAATTTGTCAGATCAAAAAGAAAATCAAGATATTGACGAAACTCAAATTAAACCAAATGAAAAAAATGAACAAAGCAATCCTGATTCTCAAGAACAACTTAACGCTAATGATTCTGAAAAACAAGAGTCACAAAATACAAATCAACCAATTACAGATGAAGAATTTTCGAATAATAAAGAAAAAGAACAAAATATTGATTCTTCAACAAAAGAAGATGAATTAAAAGAAAGTGAAAATTCACAAAACAGCGATACAAATTCAAATGAAGACAATTTGAATTTAGAAGAGAAGAAAGATAGTGAAACTGAAAAAGATAACAAAATTACACAAAAAGAAGAAGTTAATGATCAAACAGATTTAAAAGAAAATAATCAAGATTCACAAAAAGATGATTTTTCAGAACAAATAACTAAAGAAAACGAACAAAATGTTGGTTCTTCAACAAAAGAAAATGAATTAAAAGAAAAGGAAAGTTCGCAAGATAACCAACAAGAAAATAATTCACAAACACAAATTCATTCTCCAGCAGAAGAATCTCAACAAAACAACAATACAAATTCCAGTGAAGATAATTTGAGTTTAGAAGAAAATAAAGATGGCGAAACTGAAAAAGATAACAAAATTACACAAAAAGATGATTTTTCAGAAGAAGTAACTAATGAAGACAAAAATCAAAATAATCTAGAATCACAAATATCAACATCTGAAAATGAAAAACCATTAATAACTGATTCACAATTAGATTCGGAAAATCAATCAGTTTCAGATGCCGATGAAATTAGCGTACAAAACCAAGAAAATACAAATATAAATGACGAACAAACTAATAAAAGCACTGAGCCAAATGATCTAAATGCAAAAGATGGGTCTGTTAGTGATCAAAGTAGTGAATCAGATGAAGATTCTAATGATAAAGTTACACAAGAAAAAGACTTGAAAACAGATACAAAAGATGTTTCTAGTTCATCTTCTGAAGAACAAAACCAAGAGCAAAACTATCAAACACAAAGTGATAATTCATCACAAGGATCAAATCAAAATTCAAACAATAATATTCAAGAAAATGTAATAAGTTCATTAAAAAACCAAAAATATAAAGAAATAGAGAATAAACTTTTAGCGGAAGTTAAAGAACAAAAAATTGACTGAGTAGATCGAAAGTTAAGATCTAAATTAGATAAATACGGAAGACAAACTAACCCAGCTGATGATATTGTTCCTGAAGAGCAAAAAGCGCCCGAAGGTTTTGATTATGGATCTATTCCATTACCTAAAAAAAGAGACGAATTTATAACATCTGATGATTTAAAAAGAATGATTGATTTTATGATCAATTCTGGTTTAGCAGTCGATTATCAATTTGGTGACAGAAGAATAGATTCGAATTTAGCTGCTAAAGCATATTCTGAATGATTAAGAGAGCAGTGAAAATATAATATATTCTTTTCAACTGCGAACGTTAGTTTACAATTTTTCATGAGAAGTAGAGACAACTATCAACCGTTTGTCGAAAACCAAGATACAACTTTATCACAAATTCACAGCGCTTTATTTGCGACCAACTGAGTTGGTAACACAATTCAAAAAACAAAAATGAGACAATATTTTACCGAAGCTTTTGAATTGATTAAACCAGGTATGAGTGATGTAGAAAAAGCTTTTGTTCTTTATAGACACACAGCTCAGTGAATTGATTATTCTTTATCAAAAGTTTTAACTTCAATTGAAAACACAATTGACTACCACAAAGGTGTGTGTGCTCATTATGCAACACTATATGGGATGTTACTTGCTATTGTAGGAATTGATTCTATGCCTGTTTTAACTGGAGGAGATAAAGGGGTAGAACAACATATAGTTGTATATATTAATTTACAACTACCTGGAACTGATAAAAAAATGTTTTATGCATCAGATGCAACATGGGCTAAGAAATTTGATTTTAGTGGAGATAATAAACTAACTAAAGTTCCTTTATCAACTTCAAATCAACTACAAATGAATTATGATAACTTCCTTTTACCTACTGGTGCAAGTTTTGATAAGCCAACAGTAGCAACACAATTTCACTACGGAATGTTCCATGGTGCAAAATATGACCAACTTTTTAATGCGCAAAACGAAAATAATTTAATTGCCGTTTCTAAAAGACATGATTCAAGATTTTCTGAAACTTATGAACCTAACACACCTTTTGATGTATGAAAAAATGGATTTATGTATCTTTATGAAACAGATAAAAGAGATCCTAACACACCTTTTGACAAGCGCTCAAGTTTTGAGTATTATAATGGTTACTTTTATTCATTAAGAAATGTCGGAAGATATGACAATAATAAAGAGAGATTAAATTTTTCAAGTGTACTTTCTAAAACTCAAATAGCCTCAAATAAAGATATAGACATTGATTTAGCTGATATTTTTAAAGATTGAACAATCTTAGAAAAAGTAATTTCTTCTTCAAGTAAAAAAAGTTATGCAACAGGTAATAATTTATACCCAATGCTAGCTTCATATAAAAATAAATTTATTTTTATTGGTAATAATTCAGCTTATAAATATGAAACATCCGGACCAAATATTGAATTATATTTAGTGGAATTCAAAAAAGATGGAACATATTCAGATCCTATTACTGTTACTATACCTAATTCAGTTACAAAGAAAATTTCTAACTACTTTGTAAGAGGCGGTAAAATTTATTATAACTTTGAAAACAGCGTTGAAAACCACTTGCTAGTTTTAGATGAAAACATTCAAAAATGATTTGAAAGTAATAGTGAAGATGAATTTATAGTTAATGAACTATTACAAAAAACATACTTTTATTTCTCTCAAATTTCAACTTTTATTTCAGGTAATGATTATGATCAAATTCCTTCAGATGAAAAAGATAATTGATATAACATAATAACTTTAATTCAAAATAAAATCCAAAAAAACCAAATTAATGCCGAAGAAGCTAAAGAGTTAATTGATTATTTAAATTACAAAATGCAAACAACACTCGAAAGCACCTTAAACAAGAAACACATATTGCCTATTTCTTTACCACCAAAAGAAGTTATTATTTCTAAATCTAGATTTGATGAATATGGAACCCACATTCCTTTTACATATAGAAATGCAAACTCTTCAGTTATTTTCCCTCAAACACAAAATGTTTATATGGATGTTTTAGTATCTGATGAGCAAAAAGGTAAATATGAACAAATAGCAACTAATATTGATCCTAGTTTATATCGTTTAAACAAAGATATTATTAGTTCAAGCAAATGAATTAAAGTAAGAGTTAAAAACATTAATGATATCCCAGAAAACAATGATCAATATTTTGAAAGTACACCATTTTACTTAAATCTAACTTCATCTGAAGCTCAAATGCACCCAACCTTAAAAATTTATTTTGATAGAGAAGATAGAACAAGTAATTACAACAATAAAGATAATAAAATAGATTCTAAAAATGTTTCAATTTCACTTGAATATAATCAATCACTAAACACAAAACTTTATTTTGTTTCAGCTTCAACAAAAAAAGTGTCACAATTAGATTTAAATAATGTTGAACATCTTCAAAATTTAGGATTACCAAATGAAAATAATAGAGGTATTTATGTTTTAGTTGGTGAACAAAATTTTGAAAATAGAACAATTAAGCATTTTTCTGACTTTAAATATGTGTATTCATACGATGATTTAAACGAAAAAAGTCGAAGTGATTTATACTTTGAACTATCACAAATTTTGAAAGAATATGTTGAAAACAACTAAAATACAGCGTTAAAAATTTACAAATAAAAAACTGAACCACAAAAGGATTCAGTTTTTTTGTTATTGTTGTAGACTTTTTTGATAATTAATAACTTCCGCTGCACAATCATCAATAACTTTTTCAACATCATCAAAGCTATTTAACATACATCCGCTAGCGTTATCGTGTCCGCCACCGTTTCATTTTAGGGCAACATTTCTAACTATTGGTCCATTAGATCTAAATTCTACTCTAATTCTTCCATCTTCCTCTTCGGTAAATTGTACTCAAATAGGATAACCTATAATGTTAGCAATAGAATTTACTCTTATTGAGCTTTGAGGTGTTTTGTTAAAACGTTTTGTGTTTTCGATGTCATTTTGAATGTAAGCAACTCCGTCACGTTTTTTAAGAGTACTCATTAATCAGGCGTTGTATTCAATATCATCCATTGACACCAATGACATATTTTTGTGGAATCAAGCTGCTTCAAGACCATTTTCGTATAAATGAGCCACTAATTTAAAAGTTCTGGCGCTTGTTTTAGCAAATAAAAATCTACCTGAATCTGTAAAAATTCCTAAGTAAAGTAAAACAGCACTTCTTTTAGTTATTTTTCAGTTATTAACAAAAGCTAATTGCGCAATCATCTCATCAGCAGCTATATAATCGCTATCGACTCATCTTGTGCACTTGTTTAAATCATCGTCATTTGGATGATGATCTATTCTTAAAGTTTCAGCAAAAATATTTTTATCTAAAGCTTCTCTGCACTCGATTCTATCTTTGAAGTTAGCATCAACAATAACTGCAAGTGATTTTTTTAGAATTTCATCACTAGGCATTGGATCGTGTTGTAAATCTAAAAATGAAAAATTTCCTTTAGCATCTCCAACAGCATAAACTTTTTTATTTGGGTAATTATCTAAAAGTAATTGTTTAAGCGCAAATTGGCTTCCTAAACAATCCCCATCAGGGCGAATGTGATGAAAAATAACGATTGAATCATATTTTTCAAGTAATTGTGTTGCCACTTGTTCATTATTAATTAACATGTTTTACCTTCGTTTTGTTTTGTTTCATTATTTTTGTTGTAGTCATAATTTTTAGCAAATTCAACTAATGTGGCAACTAAGCAACCTGTAGGTTCACCTTTTTTATCAGCTGTAAAAGCCACATCACAGTGAATGTAGTCAGTGTTGTTGGTGAATTCGTTTAAAAACATTGCTGCTGCGTTAGAATCACTCCCTGAAGATGATGAGTAATTAAGTAAATCTGCCACTTTAGATGAAGTGTTGCCTTTGTTAAATTCTTTATGCATTGGCATTCTTCAAACTTTTTCACCTGCTTTTTTAGCGCTTTTAGAAAATGTTTCAAAGTGATCATCTTTAGTAGATCACACCCCAGTATAAACATTTCCTAGTGCATAACTTAAAGATCCTGTTAAAGTAGCCACATCAACTAATAATGTTGAATTTAAAAATTTAGAAGCATAAAATAGTCCATCAGCTAAAACTAATCTTCCTTCAGCATCAGTATCTGTTACTTCAACATATTTACCACTTAATGATTGGTACACATTTTCAGGTAAAGAAGCATCACCATCTAATCTGTTGTCAGTAATCATCATTACAGCTACAGCATTAACTTTTGCGTCTATAAGTGCTAATGTTTTAAGTGCGTAAGCACATATTACGCTACCTGACATATCGAATTTCATACCCTCCATGTGGTATCCTTTAGTGTTAACCCCACCAGTATCAAAAGTAATTCCTTTTCCTACAAACGCTATTTTTTCTTTTGAATCAGGTTTGTTATTTAATTCAATTACAACCACTCTAGGCTCGTGTGTACTTCCTTTATTTACAGATAAAAGTAAATTCATTCCCATTTCTCTAATTTGTGCTTTTGTTAAAACATTGACTTTTAAATTAGGGATATTTTTAAAATCATCAACGATTTTTTCTGCCAACATTTCACTGTTGCAGTAGTTTTCTGGCATTATTTGTAAGTTTCTTGTATCATTAACAGCCTTAGCAATAATATTTAACTCTTCAACAAAATTAGCTGTTTTTGAGTCAAAATCAGCTAAAAATAATTCAAGTTTATTTTCTTTTTCTTCTTCATTGTTTTCTTGATTTGCTTGTTTATAGTGTAATTGGAATAATTTTGCTTTTGAATAAACTATTCTTGAAACTAACAATCTTAAAACTTCTTCTAAATTAATGTTTTGTCTAACAAAACTTTGAACATCAATAGATCAATCACGATTGTGTTTAGAAGCTAAAGTATCAATACTTTCGAATAAACCATCATAATTACTGTGTTTTTCATCTATATAAAAATATGTTACATTTTCTTCAAATAATTCAGTTAAAGCACCTTGTTTTTTGTTCAAAATTTTAGGTAAATTTGAATCAAAATAAACTGCTTTTAGCTGAGTATAATTACTTTTTTGACTTAATTGAATTTTCATTATTTTTCTCCTTTAAATATTCATCTATAGCCACATTAGCGCTTTTTCTATATGCTCTAATCAATCCTGAAGCACCTAATTTTACACCACCAAAATACCTAATTACAACAACCAAAACATTTTTAATATTTTTAATTTGAATTAAGTCAAAAATTGGCATTCCGGCAGTATTTTTAGGCTCGCCATCATCATCATAACCACCGTTTAAATTTTTATATTGATCTTCTAAAACATAAGCACTACAAATGTGCCTTGCTTTTTTGTATTCCTTTCTTAAATTAGCGATGATTTGATTAATTTGATCTTTATTTTGTACTTCATAAACATAGCTGATAAATGTTGATTTTTTTATAACTATTTCATGCATTTTTAAAAATTATAATACATTTAAAAATAATCTCAATTTATATTTTATCGCGACAAAAACATGACTCTTTGGTATTAAAAACAAAGATATAATTTAATATATTCAAACTGTTTATACTAAAAATAAACTGTAGTTTTTTGATAATTTGTAAATTAAAAATATAGTTATTTAATAGCTAAAATAAAAAATTATTTTATAATAAAAACACTATGCCAAGACCAGAAAACATCATTGATAAATCACAAAATTTCGTGGGTGTTGCACAAGTGCATCCGCAAGAGTTTTGAATTGGATTTTCTTTTGTTACAATAGCTATAATTTGTTTATTTGTAGCTGTTTTTTTCTTATACAAAAAACAACAAAAAACAAATAAACAAGGTTTTATTTTTGAAAATCAAGTAAGAAAAAATGTAAAAGAAATCGCTAAAGCCAATAAATCTTTTTATTTAGAAGGAACAAAATATAACATTGACGGTCAATTATGCGAGGTTGATGATTTAATAGTAACTGAATATGGAATGATTGTTTTGGAGTACAAAAGTTATTTTGGACACGTTAGTGGTGATAGTTACGAGAAAATGTATTTGTCATCTAAAAAAACAAAACAAAAAGTAATAACTAACTTTATTCTACAAAATGAAAAACATATTGATCACTTTAGTAAATTAGTAAGAAGAAGAATTAAAAATGATACTGACTTTAATCGTAAAGATTTTTTTGCCTCAGTTATTGTTTTGGGTGGTGATAGCACTTTTGATGTACATAATGTGCCATCTCATGTGTTTTTAGCTAATGAGCAAAATTTAGAAGAAAAAATTCAACAAGCTTATAAATATTTAAAAGCAACATCTTTAAAAATCGAAGATGTTAAAAATTTTGCTTCAATGATTAGAACTCACGAGGCTTCAACCATCAACGAAAAAAAGACTTTTTTAAAAATGATTAAAGCTAAATAGTTAACCAATATGGTTAGCTATTTATTATTTAAATGCAAATAAATGTTTTTATTTTATTAATAGGAGAAAAAATGGATAATCAAGTAATTAAAAATTTAGCAAATGAATTGAATTTACAAGAAAATCAAATAATTAAAACTTTAGAAATGTTAGAAGAAGGAAGTACAGTTGCCTTTATTTCAAGATATAGAAAAGAAATAACAAATGGTTTAGATGAAGAAACAATTAATGAAATAGCAAAATCATATAAGTATAATTTAGAATTATCAAAAAGAAAAGAAGCTATTATCGAAATCCTTAAAGAAAGAGATTTATTAAACGATGATTTACTTGAAAAAATAAACTCAACTAAAAAGAAAAATGATTTAGAAGCCATTTATGAACCATTTAAAATTGGTAAAAAAACTAAAGCCTCAGAAGCTATAAATTTAGGTTTAGAACCTTTAGCTAAGATCATTTTTACATCTAAAAATCGTAATATTAATATAAAACAAGAAGCTAAAAAATTTGTTAACGATAAAGTTAAAGATGAACAATTCGCCATTGAACAAGCTTTATTTATTGTTTCTCAGTGATTGTCTCAAAACGTTAATATTAGAGAATATGTTTTAGATCAGTTTAATAATTATGGACAAATAGTTACAAAGCTTAAGAAAAACGCTGAGGATCCTAATCAAGTTTTTAAGAATTATTATGATTTTAAAATACCAGTTAAATTTATTCAAGATTTTAAAGTGATGGCAATTAATAGAGCTATCAATTTAAAAATTATTGATTTTAAAATTGATATAAATGTCGAAATAATAAAGAAAAATCTTTCATACAATTATGCTAAAAATCCAGCATTAAGAGAACTTAATAATTTAGCGATTGAAGACAGTTTAAAAAGACTTATTTTACCTTCTATTGAAAGAGAAGTTTTTAGTAATCTTTTTGAAAGAGCTGAATTGAAATCAATTGAATTATTTGCCAAAAATATTGAAAATGTTTTAATGGCACCAGCTGTCAAAAACAAAAAAGTTTTAGCAGTGGATCCAGCTTATGTTCATGGTTGCAAATTAGCATATTTAGATGAAAAAGGTAATCTTTTAAAAACTGATATTTTTTACCCCAATCCACCTTTAAACAAAACTAAGGAAGCTTATGAAATTTTAAAAAATATCATTTTGAATAACCAAGTTGATGTAATTGTTGTGGGAAATGGAACTGCTTCAAACGAAACTATTAAATTTATTAAAAAATCTTTAGAAAAATTAAATATCGAAAACATAAGTGTTGAAATGGTTAGCGAAGTAGGAGCAAGTGTTTATTCAGCCAGTGAAATAGCAGCTAGGGAGTTTCCGGATTTAAGTGTAGAGATGAGATCAGCTATAAACATAGGTAGAAAGTTTATTGATCCGTTAAATGAAATTGTTAAAATTGATCCTAAATCAATAGGTGTGGGTCAATATCAACACGATTTAAACCAAAAGCAACTTTCAGAAGCGTTAGATTTTAAGGTTATTAAGGTAGTTAATGCTGTAGGAATTAATTTAAATACAGCTACAAAAGAAATTTTAACTTACGTTTCTGGTTTATCAGAAAAAACAGCTCAAAATATTATTGATTATCGCCAGGAAATAAAAACATACACAAATAGAAAACAACTTTTAAAAGTTAAAGGTTTAGGTGCAAAAACATTTGAGCAGGCGGTGGGATTTTTAAGAATTTTTGATAGTGAAGAGTTTTTAGATAAAACTAATATTCACCCAGAAAGCTACGAGTTAGCAAAACAAATAATGAAAGACTATTCTTACGATATTAATACAAATAAATTCAAAATAGAATTGCCTAATGTTGATGAATTAACTAAAGAATACAATTCTAACAATTATTTAATTGATTTAATTATAGAAGCGTTGCAAAACCCCACAAAAGATATAAGGGATACTAAAAAAGGATTTAAATTATCTAATATCAGCGACATAGAAGACTTAAAAATAGATGAATGTTATTATGGTCGAATTCAAAATATTACAGATTTTGGTGTTTTTATTTTTATCGGAATAAAAGATAGTGTTTTTGTGCATTTATCAAACATTAAAAATACCAATATTAACGAATTAGCTATAAATACAGACGTTAAGGTAAAAATAATTAGCATTGACAAAGAATTAAAAAGAATTTCAGGAGAATTATAATTTTGAAAAAAACAAACAGAACAACTACAAAAAACAAAAAAAATAAAAAAATAATAAAAAGTATTGTTTCAACAGGATTATCTTTAATTATTTTATCAACAGCAGCTACTGGAGGAATATACGCTTATAAAAACGGTTATTTTAATAAAAATAATGCTGCTGATATAGTATCGACAAAAATCACTTATAAAGACAACAATTATTTAAACGTAGTTCACTGAAACATACTTAATTACGGTGGTAAAACTTCGAATAAAGAAGGTTTAAAAACGCAAGCTATAAGCAAAATATTAGCAAGTACAAACGCTGAAGTTATCGGGCTTACAGAAATTAACTACAATGATTTTAATAAAGTCAACAGAATTGTTGATGTGCTAAACCAAATGAGTAAAAGAGAATATAAATTCACAGTCCAAAGTCAAAAAGATGCTGTAAGTAAATTATTTCCCAATTCCAAAGAAGTTGTTGCTATTATTTATGACTCTAATGTGTTGGATTTAGTTGATAATTCAACATACCAAAATCAAATAACACTTGAAAACAATCAAAAAAGTGAATTAGTTAGACCTTTTTACACTTCCACTTTCAAAATCAAAAATACACAAATACAATTTAGTACTGTTTTTGGTCATTTAGACAGTCCAGGTTTTGATGTTCCTAAGAAAGATATTCCGGCCAAAGAAGCTAAAAGCCAATGAAGTGAACAAGGTGTTCAAGAAGTTGCAGAAGCTAAAGAAATTTCAAACGCATTACTATATTTAAAGAAAAAATTCCCAAATAATGCTGCTTACTTATTTGGCGGTGACACAAATATAATGACTAAAAACCACTTAAAATTAGCTAATTATATTCGTTCAAGTTCTAATGATTTAATAAAAGATTACTTTGAATATAATCAAAATAATGTTAAAGAAACTTCCTTATCAAGAACAAAAAATAATTATTCAAACGCTTACGATAAATGATTTTTCATAAATAATAATTCAGATTTTCAATTCCTTACTTACACAAAAGCTTTAAAAGAAGTTGAAAACGCATTACCTTTTAGATATGATTTATGGAACCTTTTTGAAGATAAAGAAATGGATTTTTCTAGAGATGTGGCTAAAAAACTTTATTTACAAAAAGAAGACGCCAAGGAAAATCCTAGTGATGTAAATTTAATTAGAGACGGAATTAGTGATCATACTTTAATTAATATTTATAGCAATTATAAAATAACTAAAAGATCTGAAAATAAATAAAAATAGTATTAATTTTGTTTATTTCTAATCGTTTTATTTATAATTATTAGCATGAAAAAAGAATACGAATTATTAATTCAAGATGAAGTCAGAGTTATTTCACTTTTAGCAAACACATCAGCTTTTATAATGGAAAAAGTAAAGGACTTAAATTGAGTTGGATTTTATACAGCCGATAATAACGTTTTATATTTAAACGCTTTTCAAGGTAAAGTGGCATGTAGTGTTATTCCTTTTGAAAGAGGAGTTTGTGGTAAAGCTGCAACAACTCAAAAGGTAATTAACGTCCCTGATGTTCATAAATTTGATGATCATATAGCTTGTGATTCAGCTTCAAATAGCGAATTAGTTATACCATTGGTACACCAAGGTATAACATACGCGCTTTTAGATATTGATTCACCTAAATTAAATAGATTTGATAAAAATTTAGAGCAAGAATTGGTTGAAATTGTTCAAATTTTGTATAAAAAAATCGATTCTTTAATCACAGCAAAAGATAAGTTGTGAAATAATTAAAAATACCTTAAATTAAAAGGGTGTTTTTTACTTTATTTTTAAACAAAAACAAGTAAAATATAGTTGTATTAAATAACGATACGTTTTTTAATATTTTATTGTTGTTATTCAATAAAGATTAACAATTTAAGGAGTGTTATGTCATTAACAGTTTTAAAAACTAAAAAAGTTATTTTTGCTTTTGCTGTTGTAATTGCTGGTTTGTCTGTAACTAGTGCAATTTTAGTTCCATCATTAATGAGTGTTAAGAACAAAAAGAATGCTGAAGAGTTAAAAGCTAAGAACCAAGAAAATGAAGAATTAAAAGAACAAAAAAATCAATTAGATTCTGAAAAAAATGCTTTAGAAAATGAAAAAAATACTTTAACAAAAGATAAAGAAGCTCTTTCAGATAAAATTACACAATTAGAAAACCAAATTAACGACTTAAACGAAGATAAAAAAGCAAAAGACAAAGCTTTAGAAGATGCAACAAATGTCAACAAAACAAATGAAGCCAAAATTTCTGATTTAGAGTCAGCGCTAGCAAGCGAAAAAGAAAAATCTGCTAATTTAGAAGATCAACTTAAAGAAGCTGAGAAAAACGCTTTAAATGCGATGACAGAAAAATCAAATATCGAAAATCAATTATCTAACCTTCAAAAAGAGTATGATGTTTTAGTTAAAAACGCTCAAGATGCTTCAAAACTTCAAGAAGAAAAAGATAAACTTCAAGCACAAGTAGAAGAATTACAAAGAAACTTAACATACTACTTACTTCAAATTTATTCATTAGAAAAAGAATTAGAAAAAGCTCAAGCGCCTAAGGCTGAAGAAGATGTAGAAGCTCAACAACCTTCACAAGATGAAGTTGATGGTGATTCTCAAGATTCAGAACCTTCTCACACAGAAGAAGCTGCAGAAGCTGGAGAAGATCAAATGGGTCCAGAAGTTAGTTCAGAAGAAGGTGCACCAGCTGAAGGTGTTCAAGAGGATTCAGAGGCACCAACTACAACAACCTCAAACACAGTAAGTGGCGACGACTCACAAGAAAATCCACAATCATAATAAATTTTCATTTTAAATGATAATAATGTTTATAATTCCAGCTTTGGCTGGTTTTATATTAAGGTTGATAAAAAACAGATGATTTACTCATCTGTTTTTTTATTTAAATAAATATAAATTATCATTAATAAGTTTTGAATAATCCTTGTTAAAAACAATAATAGCTAAAGCCTCGGGTCCAGTGTGAATAGATACAACACTTGGTAACAATACATCCATAGCATCTTTATTATAGGTATTTTTAATATATTCTAAGTAATTTTTAACATCTTCATTTTTAGAGTGAGGAATCAATATTGTATTAGAATTTTGGCTGATTAAATCTTTTTTAGAGTCGATAGTATTTAAAAATGTTTTGTTAAAAATTCTACCTTTTGTTTCTTTTAACAATTCTCCATTTTCAAATTTAATAACAGGAACAATTTTTAATAATTTGGCAATTGTTGCAGCTGTAGGGTGTAATCTACCACCCTTTACTAGAAAATCATTATACTTAGGAACTAAAGAAACAGAATAATTAACACCATTCTCCATAATATCAATAGCTTCTTTTATATCCATACCTTGGTTAATATTTTGCTCAAACTCTAACAGATCAATTGTAATTAGCTGAACAATTTTTTTAGAAGCGATCACGTGTAGATTAGGGTATTGGTTTTCCAATAATTTTAATGATTGATACTGCCCAGAAAGATATTGACTTATAGGGTAAATAATAATTTCGTCATATTGATCTTTTATTTGATCTAATAATGAAATAACTTCACCTAATTTTGTACTAGATGTTTTGGCTTGAGTAGAATCCTTATTAAAAATATCAAAAATATTTTCTGAATTTATATTGATTCCATCATCATATAATTGATTATCAATTTCTAAGTGTAAAGGTAAAAAATATCAACCCTTTTTTTGCGCTTTTTCTTTGGTTAATCCAGTTGATGAGTCTACAATAATTGCTATTTTTTTCATGTGATAATTTTAACACATATTTAAACTATGAAGATATTTTTTTAAAGTACAAAAGCCATTAATATTAATCATATTTTAACTTTAATATATAATAGTAATTATGATTATTACATTTAAATTAGATGAAAATTTTAAAGATTCTTTGATGGCTGTTTTTAATCCATCAATCCAAACAAAAAACTACCTTAAAAAAGGAGATTTTACTGTTTATTTTGACGATAAAAATAATGTCAATAGTGTCTTGGTAAATAACTATAATAACTATTTTAAAGATATTAAAAGAAATTACCAATCTCTAAATAACTCAGATAAGCAAGTTTTATTAGAAGTAATTAAAAATAATTTTAGTGATCTTATATTCAACGATACTAATAAGTTTATATATGGGAAAATTATTAAGCGTGCACCACATCCTAAAAGTGATAAATTATTTGTTATTGATTTATTAACAAACAAAGATACCAACACAAGTGTACAATTGGTTACAAACACTTTAGATTCATTAGAGGGAAGAGTGGTTGTTTTTAGTCAAATTAACTCTATTACAGCTTCTTCGTTAGTTGTTTTAGATGGTGAGGTGATGTCAGTTAAAAGTCCAGGGATGCTAGTTGGTTATAATTCTATGGGTTATCCAGAAAAAGATGGTTTAATTTTTGGTGATGATTCACAAATAGGACAAGAATTTAAGTTTGTTTAAAGAGGAAAATATGCAAAAAAATATACTTGAAGATTTTAGAAAAAGAGGAATACTAAAACAAATTTCAAACGAAGATAAATTTAATAACCTAAAACCAAATTCTGGTGTTTATATTGGTTTTGATCCAACTGCACAAAGTTTACACTTAGGTAATTACATCCAAATAGTAAATCTTTTACGTTTTAAAAGTTATGGTTTTAAAGTTTATGCTGTTTTAGGTGGAGCTACTGGAATGATTGGTGATCCTTCTTTTAAAGATTCAGAAAGAAAATTATTAGATAATCAAACAATTTTAAACAACAAAAAACATATTAAACAACAACTAGAAAAATTTGGATTAGAAGTCATTGACAATTATGACTTTTATAAAAATACAACCTTTTTAGATTTTTTAAGAGATGCTGGTAAATTAGTTAATATTTCATATATGTTAGCTAAAGATTCTATTAGCAAAAGAATTAATAGTGGTTTAAGTTTTACTGAATTTACATACACATTAATTCAAGGTTGAGATTTTTTAACTCTTTATAAAAATTATGGTGTGCAAGTTCAATTTGGTGGTAGCGACCAGTGAGGTAATATCACTACAGGTTTAGATATGATATCTAAAGTTGAGGGCGATAAACATACTGCTGTGGCAGGAACTTTTAATTTACTTACAGATGAAAACGGTAATAAATTTGGTAAATCTACTGGTGGCGGTAGTTTATGATTAGACAAAAACATGAATTCACCTTACAATCTTTACCAATTTTTACTTAATCAAAGTGATGCTAAAGTTGAAGAATTATTAAAGTGACTAACACTTCTTTCTTTAGAAGAGATTGAACAGACAATGCAACAACACAATTTAAATCCTTCTTTAAGAGTTGCTCAAAAAAAATTAGCTTTTGAAGTTGTTAAAGATGTACACGATAAAAAAGAAGCAACCAAAGCTTTTAATATTTCGCAGATTTTATTTAATAAAAAATTCGATATATATTCTTTAAGTTTGCAAGAGCTAGAAGAATTAAAAGACAATTTAAAATTTTTACAATGACCAAAACAACATAACATTGTTGAACTTTTGATTAGTAATCAAATTGTCAAAAGTAAAAGAGAAGTTAGAGAATTTATAGCAACACAAGCATTAAAATTGAATGACTTACCTATAGATGAATCAACACTATTGACAACAGATAAGTTTGAAAACAAATATGCAATCCTTAAAAAAGGAAAAAAAGATATTTTTGTTATTGAGCTTATATAAAAAATAAACAATAAAATTGAGGTAGATAAATGTATTTAAAACACCGTGATGGAACTCTTGAAGTTATAACAGGACCAATGTTTGCTGGTAAAAGCGAAGAATTAATAAAGAGAATCAAAACACTTTCAATTGCTAAGATGAGGATATTAGTGCTTAAACCTCATTTTGACAACCGTTTTGGGATCGATAATATTGTTAGCAGAAATGGTGAAAAAATTAAAGCGCACAATATTAAAGATTCAGATGATATTTATCAAGTTTTTGATGATTCATATGATGTTGTAGCTATTGACGAAGTTCACTTTTTTGATGAAAAAATTATTCAAGCGATTGAATATATGGTTAATAAAAACAAAAGAGTTATCGTTAGTGGTCTTGATATGGATTTTTTAAAAAGACCTTTTGGTATTATGCCTCAAATTTTATCTATTGCTGATGAAGTATCGAAATTAAAGGCTGTGTGCGTTGTTTGTCACTCAGCAGCCGGTTATAGTTTTAGAAAATTCGAATCATTGGAATTAAATGTTCTAGGTGATAAAGAATACGAAGCCAGATGCAGACACTGCCATGATATTGGAATGAAATTTATAGATAATAAAAATTAAAAATAAAAACAAAGATTTAAATTAAAAATATTAAAATTATTAATATTATTTATTTACAAGTTACAAGAATATTTATATTACTTCTTACTTGTTTAGGAGAAAAAAATGATTAAACAATTACACAAAAATTTTTCTGAAAACACAATGAAATTAAAAGCTGTTTTTAAAGGTGATGAATATCCAAAAACAGTTGTTGAAAAAAACGGTGCTATTACAGAATATTTTGATCAAAATTTAGCTTTAGTTTATATGGGTGAAAAATCAAAATTAGATTTTGATTCAGTTTCAAATTTTGCTAAAGCTTTAGCAAAAAGAAATTTAAGAGATTTAGATGTTGATTTAGACACTTTTAACGTTGAAAACTTATGTTTTTGTGAAGTTGTTAAAGCTTTTGTTTTAGCAATTAACTACGAAAGAGCGACTTTATACTCAGCAAAAACATCTAAAAAAGACGAAGAATTTGCGATTAATTTAGTAACTACAAATGAATCTGAAAAAGTAATGCAAGCTTTTAATGAAGCTTTAATTTTATCTGAGTCAGTTAATTTTGCTAGAGAATTACAAGTGACACCTCCAAATATTTGCAACAGCGAGTATTTGGCTGATGTGGTTGCAAAAGATTTAGCTAAATATGACAATTTAAAAGTTACTGTTTTAAATAAAAAAGATATTGAAGACTTAAAAATGGGATTACTTTTATCTGTTAACAGAGGAAGTATGTATGAACCTAGAGTTGTAGTAATAGAATATAACGGTGATCCAGAATCAAATGAAAAAACTGTATATGTAGGAAAAGGAATTACATTTGACTCAGGAGGATACAACATCAAAACAGGTAGAAGCATGTTAGGTATGAAATTTGACATGTCAGGTAGTGCTATTGTTGCGTGTGCACTTAAATCTATAGCTCAATTAAAACCAAAAGCTAATGTTGCTGCTGTTATGTGTATTACAGATAATAGAGTAAATGGTGACGCTTCATTACCAGATACAGTATGATACAGTATGAATGGTAAGAGTGTTGAAATTAACAACACAGACGCTGAAGGTAGATTAGTTATGGCTGATGGTTTAACATACGCTGTAAGAAATCTTAAAGCAACACGTTTAGTTGATGTAGCGACTTTAACTGGAGCTATTTTAGTAGCTTTAGGTTCAGTATTTACAGGAACTTGAGCAACTACAGAAAAAGCTTGAGAAGATGTTTCAAAAGCCGCTAAAACACAACATGAATTATTATGAAGAATGCCTTTAGATGAAGCTTTTGCAAAAGAAATTAGAAACTCAGTTGTTGCTGATTTAAAAAATACAGACTTGAGCGGAAATGGTGGAGGTTCAAGCAGCGCTTCTATGTTCTTAAAAGAATTTACAGAAGGTGTTGAATACATTCACTTAGATATTGCTGGGACAGCAGAACAAGGTGGAAGACCAACTGGAGTTATGGTAAAAACACTAACACAGTTAGCTTTAAATAAATAATTCAAAAAATAACTGGAAAAAAATACCAATTTCTATTCCATTTTTGCAGGCAAAAAATTAAAAAAACACATAAAAAGCGGCTTAAAAGTCGCTTTTTATTTTTCTGGTATGTTTACATATGGAAATATAACGCATATTCATTTTTTTAACTTATAATAATTATGTTAATGTTTTTACAGTTAACAAAAAATAGGAGATCT
The DNA here is from genome assembly GCF_036350065.1 of Mycoplasmopsis ciconiae. Lineage (NCBI taxonomy): Bacteria > Bacillati > Mycoplasmatota > Mycoplasmoidales > Metamycoplasmataceae > Mycoplasmopsis > Mycoplasmopsis ciconiae. The sequence continues at coordinate 69,789 of NZ_JAZDWZ010000002.1, forward strand.
TAAATTAAAATGAAAAAATATGACGTAGCCATAATTGGTGCTGGAATTATTGGAGCATCAATTGCATATGAATTATCACAATACGATTTAGACGTTGTGGTTTTAGAAAAACAACCAAAAGTAGCTAACGAAACATCAGTTGGTAACTCAGGGCTAATTCACGGAGGTTTTGACCCAGAACCTCATAAAATTGAAGCTAAATTAAATTTAAGCGGAAATAGAAAATGACAAGAAAAATGATTTAAACATTTACAATTCCCAAGAGTAAAAATTGACTCATTGATTTTAGCTTTTGACGATGAAGATATGGATCATGTACACATGTTATATGACCGTGGATTAATCAATAAATTAGATCCAAAAGACTTAAAAGTTTTAACAGGTGAAGAAGTTTTAGCTAAAGAACCAAATGTTAACCCTAAAGTTAAAGGTGCTTTATTATGTACTTCAAGTGTTGCAATTCAACCAGTAGAAGCAACAAAAGCTTTATTAGGAGCAGCAAAACAAAATAAAACTGATTTATTAGTAAGTACAGAAGTTAAAAAAGTTGAATACGTTGATGGAGAATTTGTAATTACAACAGCTAAAGGAGATAAAATTTACGCCAAAAGAGTTGTTGATGCTGCAGGACACTACGCAGATAAAATTGCAAATGATAACGGATTTGATGACTTTAAACAAACAACAAGAAGAGGGGAATACAGAATTTTAGATAACTATGACCCTAACTTAGTTGGTTCAGTATTATTTAAAGTGCCTACAAGATACGGTAAAGGTGTTATTGTTGCACCAACTTTAGATGGTAAATACTTAGTTGGTCCTACAGCTGAAGAAGGTGTAGCCAAAGAAGATACTAGATTAGTTACTCCAGAAAAATACAACTACATCGGAGAAATCGGAAAAGAAATTGTTCCATCAATTAAATTAGAAAGAACAATTATGACATTAGCAGGATCACGTCCAATTGATATTGAAACAAACGATTTTGTTATTCGTCCTTCAAAAAACAACAAACATTTTATTTTAGCAGCAGGAATGCAATCTCCAGCTCTTTCAGCAGCTCCTACAATAGCTGAGGAAATAGTTAAATTATTAGATTTAGACTTAAAACCTAACAAAGACTTTAAACCAGATTACAAAATTGACGTATTTTAATATATAAACCCTGAATATAAAATTTGACAAATTTGTACTATTTTAAAGTTTATTTTAGAAAGGCCTTACAAAAAAATGGAAAAACAAAAATACATTATTACTTTAGACGAGGGGACAACAAGTTGCCGTACAATCGTTTTTGATAAAAACGCAAATATTGTTTCATCATCTCAAGCAGAGTTTACACAATATTATCCAAAAAGTGGATGAGTTGAACACGATGCTTTAGAAATTTGGAATACACAATTAGCAACATTACAATCAGCAAAAAACAAAGCTGGAATCAAATCAGATAATGTAGATTCTTTAGGTATTACTAACCAACGTGAAACAGTTGTTCTTTGAAACAAAGAAACAGGATTACCTGTTTATAACGCAATTGTTTGACAAGATAGAAGAACAAGTGAATATTGTGACACTTTAAAAGATCATGTTGAAAAAGTACGTGAAAAAACAGGATTAATCATTAACCCTTACTTTTCAGGAACAAAAATCCGTTGAATACTAAAAAATGTACCAGCAGCTCAAAAAACATTTGAAGAAGGTAAGTTGTTAGCTGGAACAATTGATACATGATTAATTTGAAAATTAACAAACGGTAAAGTACACGCTACTGACGTTTCTAACGCTTCAAGAACTTTATTATTCAATATCAACACAATGGATTGAGATGATGAATTGTTAGAGTTATTTGAAGTACCGCGTTCAATTTTACCTGAAGTTAAATCTTCAAGTGAAGTTTATGGATATGTTGAACCATCACACTTTTCTTTAAGAGCTCAAGCTCACGTGCCTATTGCTGGGGTGGCTGGAGATCAACAATCTGCTTTATTTGGACAATTATGTACAAAAGTAGGAATGGTTAAAAACACCTATGGTACAGGATGTTTCACATTAATGAACATTGGTACAAAACCAATCTTATCTAAAAATAAACTATTAACAACTGTTGCTTGAAAATTAGGAAAAGAGGAAACAGTTTATGCTCTAGAAGGTAGTGTATTTATTGCTGGTGCAGCTATCCAATGAATACGTGATGGTTTACGTTTAATTTATAATGCGGCTGAATCAGATTTTTATGCAGAATTAGCTGTAAAAGATAACACACACCAAGTGTATTTAGTGCCATCATTTACAGGATTAGGAGCACCATATTGAGATTCATACTCACGTGGAGCTATATTTGGACTTGAAAGAGGAACCAAAAAAGAACACATCGTTAAAGCTACACTTGAGTCAATCGCATTCCAATCAAACGATTTATTAAAAGCTATGTCAAGTGACGTAAACAAACCAATTTCAGTATTAAAAGTTGATGGTGGAGCAAGTAATTCAAATTACTTAATGCAATTCCAATCATCAATTTCAAAAACAACTGTAGTTCGTCCTAAAAATGTTGAAACAACTGCTTTAGGTGCTACTTTCTTAGCTGGATTGGCAACAGGTTACTATAAAGACCTTGCTGAAATTGAAAAATTTACTGAAGTTGATAGAGAGTTCTCACCACAGATGTCAGATGAAGAAGTTAAACAATTGACACACGGATGAGATGTTGCTGTAAGCAAAACATTAAATTGAATCAGAGAGGTAGAAGTTAAATAATTATGTTTAGTAAAGAATTACTTGCCGAATTTGCTTCAGGTGGTGGAGCACCATTAGGGTTATTATTCTTAAGTGAACTTGTTGGAACATTTTTCCTTATTTTATTAGGGAATGGTGTTAATGCAAGTAACTCATTTAAGAACATGTTCGCCAAAAAAACAGGAGGAAACTGAGTCGTAATTATTTTAGGATGAGGTTTTGCTGTTATGGCAGGGATTATTGCAGCATTAGCAATTTCTAATTTTGCTGGTGCTCACTTAAACCCAGCTGTTACTATGTTTGCTTTTATTAGTGCTTTAGTTGATAAAGCAAACGTTGGTACAACAAGCGGAGCACTTTTATTCGGATTCGCTATTGTGTATATTATTGCACAATTCTTAGGAGCTATGATTGCTCAAACACTTTTAAATGTGATGAACTGACAACACATTAAGGAAAATGAATTAGCTGTTTTAAAAGGAACAAGCTGTACAGGACCTTCTCACAGAAATGCATGATTTAACAATGGTCTATACGAATTTATGGGTACATTTGTATTGTTATTTATCATTTTAGCTGTATCTAAAAATGCTAATGCTGGCGGATCATTCCAAGGTACAATTTTACCAGTAGTATTTATTGTTATGTCAATTGGATTATCATTAGGATCAGCAACTGGATATGCAATTAACCCAGCTCGTGATTTAGGACCTAGAATTATTTACTTTGCAACTGCAAAATTATACGGTAAAAAATTAATTAACCCAGTTTCAGCTGACTTTACATACGGATTATTAATTCCAGGATTAATGCCTATGTTAGCCGGAATTGTTGTAGGATTTATTTCATTCGCTTTTTACCAATAATAAAATAACAAACAAAATATCAGGATTATTCCTGATATTTTTCTTCTTAAACTATGAAAAAGTCGCATAAGTTTTTTCCAATTTTTCCACTTTCAAAATTAAAATAATCAAAGTTATATAATTAAAAATATATAAGTATAACAGGAGTTATTAAAATGAAAAAAGTTTTAAATAAAATTGAAAATGTAGTACCAGAAATGTTAGAAGGTGTAGCGTTAGCAAATAAAAACGTCTACAAGTTAGATGGTTTTAATGTTATTGCTAGAAAAGAAAAAAGCGATAAGGTTGCACTTGTAAGTGGTGGGGGAGCAGGACATGAACCAGCTCACGCTGGTTACGTAGGAGAAGGGATGTTAGATGCAGCTGTAGCTGGAGAAGTATTCACAAGCCCAACTCCTGACCAAGTTTTAGCTGCTATTAAAGCTGTTGATAACAAAAAAGGTGTTCTTTTGGTTATTAAAAATTACACAGGTGATGTAATGAATTTTGAAATGGCTGCTGATATGGCTAAAATGGAAGGTATCGATGTAGAAAGTGTTGTAGTTGATGATGATATTGCTGTTAAAGACAGTCTTTACACAATCGGACGTAGAGGTGTTGCAGGAACAGTTTTAGTTCACAAGATTGCCGGAAGTGCAGCAGAAGATAAAAAAGACTTAAGCTACGTTAAACAATTAGCTTTAGATGTAATCAAAAACGTAAAAACACTAGGAATGTCTCTTGGAGGATGTACAGTTCCAGCCTCAGGTAAAAAAAGTTTTGAATTAAACGAAGATGAAATTGAAATGGGATTAGGTATTCACGGAGAGCCTGGAACACACAAAGAAAAAATACGTTCATCTAAAGAACACGTTAAATATATGATGGACCAACTTTTAGAAGAATCAGTTGTTCAAGACGAAGAAGTTGTAGTACTTGTTAATGGATTAGGAGCAACAACATTGATGGAGTTATATATCATTAATAAAGATGTTAACGACTATCTTAAAGAAAAAAATGTTAAAGTTCACAAATCACTTGTTGGTGACTACATGACAAGTTTAGAAATGCCTGGTTTTTCAATTTCAATTTTAAAATTGAACCCTGAACTTAAAAAATACTTTGACTACGAAATAAAAAATAATCCTTTTTAAGGTTATTTTTTATTGTACTTAACTAATAAAAGGATATATTATGGATTCAAGAATTATTTTACAAACACTCGATAAAATTGCGGATAAAATTGATAAACACGCAGATGAACTTACAGAATTAGACAGATTAATTGGTGATGGAGATCATGGGATCAATCTTAAAAGAGGGTTTGATCAAATAAAATTAACTTTACCAACACTAGAAAACAAAACTTCAAAAGAAATTTTTAATAATTGCGCAATGATTTGTATGACTAAAGTTGGTGGAAGCAGTGGGCCACTTTTGGCGACTGCTTTTATGAAAATGGCCGCTAGCGATAACTTCGCAGATGCTTTAATGAATGCAGCTAACGGTATCAAAGAAAGAGGAAGAGCTAATGTTGGTGAAAAAACAATGTTAGATATTCTAATGCCTTATGCTCAAACATATAATGAACAAATTAAAGTTACGGATCACAAAAACGCTTGTATGCAAGCCTTAAAAGTAGCAAAAGAACACTTAGAACACTCTAAAGAAATTAAAGCTACAAAAGGAAGAGCCAGTTATTTAGGTGAAAGAAGCATCGGTGTAACAGATCCAGGGAGCCAAAGTATGTTTTATATTTTAGAAGTTATTAGTGAAAGTGCTCATGATTAATTTTGTAGTTGTTAGTCACTCATATAAACTGGCGCAAGAAGCTATTAATTTAACTAAAAAAATAACATTCAATGACTTCAAAATTGTTAATGCCGCAGGTATGCCTGATAATCATGATGAAATAGGTACAGATGCACAACATATTATGAACATGGTTAATTTTCTTAAAACAGAAGATACAGAAGCTGTTATTATCTTTTGTGAATTAGGCAGTTCGCTTATGTCTTCGCAAATGGTTATCGAAATGCTAAATGATCCAAAAGTTATTTTAGCTGATGCTCCTTTAGTGGAGGGGTTGATAGTAGCAGCATCTAGCAACTATCCTGGACAATCTTTAGAAAACATTTTAAATGAACTCGAACAATTAAAAAGTATGTCAAAAATATAACAAGATTTCCAAAAAACACAGTTTTAAATAACTGTGTTTTTATATTTACGTATTTTTTAGGGTTTTAAAACAGTTTTATAAACTATTTTTTGTTTATTTAAAAATATTTTGTTTATAAAAATAACGATTAAATTATTCTATAATATTTATGTTAATATTTTCATATTAATGATATTTAATTAATTATATTTACACAAAGGAATAAATATGAAAGCCAAAAATAAGCAAATAAAATTACTAGTACCTATTATTGTTGGAGTGGCATCATCTTCTTTTATAATATCAAGTACAAACTCAAATCAAAATGTTCTAAGTAATATAAATAAAAGAATAATGACAATGCAAGATGCTTTAAAAATACAAAGTGGTCAATTAACAATGGAGAATGATTACAAAGATTCATTGTTATTTAATCAAGCTCTGTTACATCCTGATCAAGACGATGATATGGACGGGATCTTAAATAAAGATGAAGTATTTATTTATACTAAAAATTCAAAAGAATATTACGGATTAAATTCTCACCCTAGAATTAAAGATACAGATGGAGATGGTTTTTCTGATGATATAGATGCTGATCCTTTAAGTTGAGATTTTTCTGATAGAGATGCAGCTGTTTTTATGAAATTAACTTATCTAAAAGCTGATGTTTTAAAAAAATTTTTAAGCAGCGGATTTTCAAAGGATCTTAAAAATGATCCAAACGCTTTAAAATATTTACCTCAAGATGAACCTGAGATGTTAAATGCTTTTACTAATATTTATAATGAATATTCAAGATATTGAAAATTAGTATACTCATGAGACGACGAAAAAAGCGGTTATCAAGCAAATTGATTCACAAATGATAGCGAATATCCTTATCTGAAAAGTAAAACAATAAATATATTGGCTAATGCAGGAACCAATTCTAGTACAGACTATATAAGTAATTTTAATTTATATTGAGGCTTTACAACTAGACAAGATATTCATGCTATAAACGCACTTAGAACAATTATTGGAGATGACAGATATCCCTTACCCACTGAGGTAAAAAGTTTTTATACAAACAAAGACCAAATTAAAGATGTAATAGTAACAGGGCACTCTTTAGGTGGTTATTTATCACAATTAAGTTCTGTAAAATTGTGAACAGAGAATAATCCTAAACTTTCTAAGGTTATCACATTTAACTCACCATTAGTTTATAATAGCGATTATAGAAAAAATAGTCAATTACTAAATAATACCCCAATAGCTAAACACTATGTTACTGATAATGATGATATTGTTAAACCCTGAACTGGTTTTTTCAAAAAGAATATTAATGTAGGTCCTTCACAGTATAAACACTACGCAGCTTCATTTTACGAAGATAATATTGCAAAACAATACTTTTTTGCTGGTGATAAAACTTTTTTTGATGCAAAAGTTTATCAACCTAACGCCTTTAAACACGAAATATCTAAAAATGTATCAAAGATAAAATATGTAAGTACAAACACTAACAAACAACTTTCTAGCAAGTCTATTTTCGAAGATAACAAAAATGTATTTAACAATAAAGTTAAAATAAATATTCCTGCTGGATACGAATTAAATAAGCCTGATAATGATTTATCAAGATATCTTAATAAAGACGTTAAATTATACGTAAAACCTTCAGACAACACAATTACATACACCTTTACAAATGACAAAAAAATATCTGAAGCTGAAGTTGTTGTAAATGTTGAGCAAGAAACTTATGAATTACCAAAATTACCAGATACTAATGAAGTAAACACTATTTTTGTAGTTGATGAGTCATTTGAATATAAACCTGTTGATGATAAAAGTAAATCATCACAAATTGATGTCCCTCTTGTTAAAAAAGATATCTCACACTTAAATGAGTTATTACAAATCTACAAAAGTAAAATTGATAAAAACTTACAAGATTTACCATTAAGTCAATACATGAAATTAAAACAAAATTTACAAGAAGTAGAATATAAAATTAAAGCTAAAGATTATAACTTTAGCATACAAATGTTTAATGATTTCATTCAAAACTCATTGAAGGAATTAGCAAAGATTTTAGATTTAAGTGAAATTAATAAAGAGATAAATTCACAACAAACACAATACCAACAAAAACAAAAAATAATGAGTGATATCCAATTGCAAATTCAAAAAACATTGGCAAATAACAAAATATCTGCAAAAACAAGAACATATTTGTTTAACGAGCTTTCAAAATTATTAAACAAATTAAAAAATCAAAATTCAACACATATGGAAGATTTTGATCCAAAATTACTTACATTACTTGAAAATAGATTTGAAAGTATCAATAAGATTGAAACTTTTATTAAAAACATCGAATTTTTAGAATTAAGCAAATTACAAAAACAACTTTTAAAAGATAAAATAAGCATTTATTTAAATGATGTTAATAATTTGAATAATTTACAAGAGATTAATAATCTTAATAATAAAGTTTCGAATATCTATTACTATAACAGCATTAAATTTAAGTTAGAAAACTTAAAAATAGAAGTTTCTAATTCTTCCTTAAAAGATTTTCAATTACAAAAATTGAATTCTAAAATAAAGATGTTTGAATCATTACTAAATTTAAATATGCTCAATTATTCATATGATTTTAAATCAATGGAAAAAAGAATTGAAAATATTAATCAAACAAAAGAATCTTATCTTAAAGAAAATCAAAAATTTAATCAGTTACTAAAAAACCTTAATAATCAACTTTTTTCTAAATTAGATGCTTTAAAAAAATCTAACTTAGATTTAGCAACTTTAATCACTAAAAGAAATTTAATTTACCAAGCTTTACAAAAAGCAAAAGTCTCACACTATTCTTATCAATTAAAACAAATCCTTCAAAATTTAGACGATAATTTAAAATAAATTTCTCAATTTAATAACCTATAAAATTAATTAAAATCAATAAAAAACATCTTTTTATTTGTTTTTTTCTGGAAAAGTTATAAAATTTACAGAAATTTTAAAACAAAAGGATAACAAATTTATGAAAGATTTTTGCAATAACTGTGATAAAGAAACTAAAATAAGTGTCAAAAAAACTGTTACTGGCTCACAAGAAAAACAGTTTTTAAGAACTATTTTCTTGTGTAGCTTATGCGACGAAGAGATTTTTCCTGAAGATGTAAATGCTTTGAACGCAATTGAGTATCTTTATAAAATTTGCAACTACGAAATAGATGATTTAAAACACTTTAGTAGCGTAATTGAACACAGATAATAATGATTTCCAACACTATTGATTAGTGTTGGTTTTTTATAATTTGATCAAATCCTTTAGAATAAATAAATACTAAAAAACTGTAATAATTTCTAGATATTTTTATCTTTATTTTGAAAGTGTGGAATGTTGATTTGCATATTTTAAAAAGGTGTATAAGCCTGTAATAAAGCAAAAAAAGCAAAAGTCAAAAATTAAATAAAAATTTTTTTCTCATAAAAAAACACAAGTAGGTTTTTAAAATTTCATTTATGTAAAAATATATAATTTAATTAATATTTTTTGAGGTTTTAAAAATATATATTTTTAAGAAATTAGGTATGCTATGAAAAAAAAGACTAAAATAAATTTATTACTTTTGGGAATGGGTTCAACATTACTTAGCCCTAGTATATTTTTTATTTCATCTATTCAAATAGAAAATAACAAAAACACCTCTTTAGTTAAAATGCCTTTAACATTTGTTACAGCAGCAAAAATTCAAAATGGTGAATTATCAATGGAAGGTGATTATTATGATTCATTGTTTTTGGATAAAGACATTTTAGATCCTAATAAAGATGATGATGGAGATGGTATTTTAAATAAAGATGAAATTTATACCTATTTTAAAGATGGAAAACAATATTATGGTTTTTATTCACACCCTAGACTAAAAGATACTGATGGAGATGGAATAGCTGATAATTTAGATGAAAATCCTTTATCGTGAAATTATAGTCAAAGAGATGCTAGTGCATTTATGAAATTAGCATATAGAAAAGAAGATTTTCTATATCCGTTTTTTAGTAGTGATTTTAGTGATGATTTTAAAAATGATCCTGTGGCTTTACAAATACTTCCTTCTGATGAACCAGAAATGCGCAACGCCTTTATTGACATGCATGACCAGTATTCTAAATATTGAAGTGTTGTTAAAGTTTATACAAACAACAATGGTTTTGATGCTGTTTGATTCACTAACAAAAGTGATTACCCTTATTTAGAAAACGGCAATATTAGCGTTTTAGGTATAGCTGGAACTAATGGTGGTAGCGACCTTGTGGATGATCTTAAAATTCTTTTTGGGGCTGAAACAAGTCAAGAATCTGGTGCTATAAGTGCATTAAAAGAAATTTTAGATCCTAAAACACAGTTAGATAATTACATAAAAGAAAAATTTCTAACTAAAGAACAAATCAAAGAATTTTATATAACAGGGCACTCTTTAGGTGGATATTTAACTCAAATAGCTGCTGTGGAAGCTGTTAAAAACAATTACAAATCTTTTAAATATTCAACAACATTTAACGGAGCAAGAGTTTCAAATAGACATCGTTATTTTGGTGAAAGTGATAAATTAAGCAGAAGTAATAAGTCATTTCACTACGTTAGTGATAATGATAATGTAGTTAGTTTAATGGGTTTTTTCCAGCCTAACATCAGAGTAGGAAACACAAACGCTAAACACGGAAGTGCATCTTTTTTTGAGAATGAAGTTGTTAAAAAGTTCTTTGTTGTAGGTGATAAAGGAATTTATCAAGCTCAAGATTATCAACCTAACTCTAATATTCACACCGTTTCTAAACAAATTAATACAATCACATATCGTTCAACAGTTTCTAATTCGGATGTTAAAAGTATTAGATTAATTGAGAAAAATTCTCTTAAGTTTATTAGAGAAATAGAAAAACAAGTTCCTGCAGGTTATGAAATTTTTGACTCCAACTACCGCAATCAGTCAATAGATTCAAAAGTAGTTAATATACGTCCTAAAGAGCAAACTTTAACTTACCAATTCAAATTTAACAATCAAATAATAAACACTCAAAGCGTTAAAGTTCATGTTGAGAATCCTTTTTATAATTTACCAACCTTACCAAAAACAAATGAAGCTAATTATGTATATGTTGTTGATGAAGAAGTCAATTCATATCAAAGAGAAACTGATTTATCAACAAGCAAGAACATAGAAGTAGTGCTTAAAAAAGTAACTATTGAAGAAGCTAATCCATACAATATTTACAAAATTAGAATTTTAGAAAAAGACACTAATAACCTTGTATCTTCTTTAGATGTTCAAGTAGATAAAAATTTAGCCGCTCCAAATTTTAGTGATTCTTATTTACCTAAAGGTTATGCACTAGAGAATAAAATCGATTATAACCGTGTCATGAGCAAGGAAATGGAAAATGTTTTTATCGTTTCCAAAGTAAATGGTTTTCTAGTTTCATATAAATTTGTTGATGAAAACAATCAAATAATTGAAGTTGTTGAAAAACAAATAAAATCTAACCAACACTATGAGCCTGTAAGTATACCTAAATTAAATGAACCAGGATTTAAATACGTAACTAACGAAGCTATTCCTTATTTTGGTCCTGTTAATGACAATCACTCTGTAACAATAAAATTATTTAAAAATCCTATCTCAAAAGTGGCTACAACTTTTAATTTCAAAAATGCTGACGGAAGCATTGTTGAAACTTTAGTAGTAAATAAAGATGAAAATTTAGATATTGACAGATCTCAAGTTACAATTCCAAAAGGTTATCATCTAATCACACCTAATTTTAGTATCATAAAAGGTCAAATTAATGATATTTATGTAAACAAAAACAAATATACTGTAACATATAATTTCTATTCTGATATCAGCAAAAACACTCTTATTAATTCTTCAACTGTAGAAGTTGAATATCATCAAGACTACATTTTACCAAGCTTACCAATTTCAAGTGATGAATCATATGATTACACTAGTGTTTCTGAATTTTCAAAAATTCAAAATATCGAAAAAAATCACACAATTGATGTGATTTTGAGAAAAATATCAACCACAACAACTATTATCTTTAAAGATAAAAACACAAATAAAGAGTTAGAAAGATTTGTTTTTGTTAAAAAACCAAGTTATCAATTTGGAAGAGCAAATATTAAATTACCTTTAGGTTATGAATGAGATTTAGTTGAAACAGAAGATATTGAAATTATCAATGGTCAAGAAAACGTGGTAACACAAATTACACCTTTAAATTTTAAAGTAGTCTACAAATTCAAAGATAATGGTTTTGTTATCAAAACAAGTGAAAACAACGTTACTTTAAGTGATAAGTTCCCAAGCATCGAAATACCACAAGCTAACACAGATGCATTTGTTTATGATTTAAGTGAAGCAGATAAACAGCTAACATCTAAAAACATTAAAGATTACTTTGGTGATGAGCAAAAAGTAAAGGAATTTAGTTTTGATCTTGTTAAAGTAAGCGAGAATACTATTGTTAGATATTTTGATAAAAATAATGACATTATAGCCACTCAAGAATTTAGCAAAAAACCTAATTATGTTTTTACATTAAAAGATCTTGATATTCCTGAAGGTTATTATTTAAGTCAAAATAATATATCAATCCAAAATAACAGCACAAATAACATTGCCTTAAATTCTAATAAATTTAGTGTTGAATATGTTTTTATTGACGGTGAAGTTAAATTAGATAAAACACAAAAATTTGTTGTTGACTATAATTCAGATTTACCGGAATTCACTGTACCTAAGTCAAATTCGGATGATTTTGAATATATAACTAACTACAACAAACCAAATTTAAAAGTAACTCAAGACCAAAAAATTAACGTTTATCTTTCAAAAGTGGTTTACAACACTAGAGTTGAGTATATTTATCAATCTAAAGTCATTAAAGCTGATGTATTTGTTAAGAGTCCTGAATTTGAATTTAATTCTTCACACATTCAAATCCCTCAAGGTTATACACTAAAAAACTCAACCAACTTTATAAAAGCTAACACTACAAATAAAATCGAATTAGATAAAAAAGAATTTAACTTAACTTTTAACTTTTTCGAAGATAATAACCTAATTGAATCTAAAAATGTAAAAGTAAAATATCATGAAGATTATCTTTTACCTACCTTACCACAAAATACAACTGAATATGTTTGAAAAGTGATGTCACAAAACTACAAAAAAATCGAAAATGTTGAAAGCGATCATACTTTTGATATTCAGCTTAAGAAATTAGTAGACACCACAATTGTTAATTTCACTCATAATGGAGAGATAGTTAAAAGTATAGATGTTAATTTATCACCTAACCAAGAATTAACATACAATTTTGAGTGAATGCCTCAAAACTATAAACTAAAACATTCATTGCAACAAGTTTATGAAAATTTAGCTAAAAATGCTACAAATAACATCGAAATCGTTCAAAACACTTATTTAATTAAATATGTATATAAATTTGAAAATCAAATTTTAAAACAAAGAGAATATGAATTACAATATCTACAAAATCTCCCTGATTATGAACCAATAAATTCTAATTCTGAAGATTTTGATTATCTTTTACCTGCAAAAGATCCTAGTTTAGTCGTTAATAAAGACCAAGAAATTATTATTAATTTATCTAAAGATTTTTATACAACAACAATTAATCTTTTAGATGGGCAAGATATTATTAACACAATAACATTAAATAAATCTAAAAACTATAAAATTAAAAACTCAGATATAATTGTCCCTTACGGTTATGTTTTAGCTCCTAATTTTAATGTCCAAACAAATAAAGTTAATAATTTAGCGCTTAATAAAAGAAGTTTCGTTGTTAGCTACATTTTTAAAGATGGTAATAATATTATCGAAACCAAACGTGTTAATGTTTTATATGGACAAAATTCTAATTTAGTAGATTTACCTGATTCAAAAAATAGCGATTATATCTATACTGCAGTACTCCCGGATATTTCTAATGTTACCGAAGACAAACAAGTTAATGTTCTTTTAGAAAGAATTGAGAACACTTACGTAACAACAATTACTTTTGTTGATGAAGAGACTAACCAAATACTAGATGATTTTGTCATTACTTTTAAAGATAAACCCTCTCAAGCCAGTTATTTACTTTCGACTTTACCTTTACCTGGGAATTATTCTTTAAGTTCGAATAATAAAAATATTGAACCAAACAAAGATAACAAAGTCTTTTTAGTTAAAAACAAAAACCAAAATAGCGTTGCTAAAGTGCCTGTTACTTTAAAATACATTTATCAAAATAAAGTAATTAGAGAAGTTCAAGGACAATATTATCCAAAACAACAAATTATACTTGGGGGATTTGAATACAAAGGTGATTTTTATGAACCTGTTGTCAACTCCCGTTTATTCGCAAACACTTCTGCACAAGTTTTTAGTGTTCAAGTTTCTAAAATCGATAATAATGCTGATAACTTAGTTAAATTTGTTTATATTTATAAAAATCAACAAATAGCAAGTACATATCAAAACTCAAAAATTAATTCTGATATTTTCGCTCCTTCGCTAGAAAATTATAATTTAAACAATCCAAATAAAAATTATCGTTATTATACTAACTCAAGAAATAAAAACTACACTTTTGAAGTTGAGGTAACACCTAGAACTTTATTTATAGACGTTGTTTATTTTAACCAAGGTAACAAAATTAAATCAGAAACAGTTGAATTAGAATACAATAGCATCTACACACCGCGCAAAAGTATTACAATTGCTAATATCCAATATGAATTAATCCCAAATCAACAAGAATTTAAAGCATTAAATAATCAGCAAATATTTAATATTAATTATTCTTTAAGCAAAAACAATAAAAAACAAATAACAATTAATTTAGTGGAAGAAAATAACATTAAAAAAACTAAGAATTTAAATGTTGATCCTGAAGTAACCACTTATTATTTAGATGCTGATGAGCTGCCAGATTCATATGTTTTGGTCAATAATTCTCAAAATTATGATATAGACTCACAAAATATCGTAAACATTGCTGTGGCTAGAAAAACACCACTAGATTTTGTCCAATATAACTTTTTAAACAAAAGAGAAGTTAGCACCTTCAATTCTAGACACGAGCAAATCATCTATCAAAATGATTTAAATGATCTTATTGATGAACTTAAAAAATTAAATCAAACTAAAGTGCAAGCGTACAACAAAATTAATTCTTTACAAAACTTAAGTTTAATCGATAAAACTAAAAATTTAAATAAAGTCAAGGAAACGGATGCTAAAAATATAAAAACATTCGTTGATAATTTGGTAGAAATTGATACACAAATTAAAAACTTTGATGATATTATTGCTGACTTTAGCATTGATAAAATTAACAATGATACAATCAATCAACTTAAACAATTGTTAAGTAAAATTAAAAATAATTCTACAAACTACGATACTTTAGAAAAAGTTCTTAATAAAATTGAAAAACAACTAGAAAGTATTGAGTATTTAAACAATTTCAAAAATAATGTCGGAAATCCATATCTTCAAAAAAATAAATTATTAAATAATTTGGGACAACAAACAAGTGTTTTAAGTCAAAAATACAATAATATAGATTTATTAGTTGAGCAGCACAACAAACAACTTAAAGCTGAGTTAAATTTTGAAGATAGACTTACTTCATCTTTAAGCTCTAAACAAGAGTTTGAACATTTCTTCAACACTATTGGTGATGAGTATAAAAATAGATTACAGTCTTTCAAAGACTCAAGCGACAAAATTAATTATTTTGAAATCTTAGCACAAGTTCAAAAAAGCGCAAATAAATACATTTCTGAAGAAAACTTCAAAAAACTAAGTGATTTAGACACATCTAAACTTTCGTTAAATGCTAAAAATTATATAATCGACAAAGACAAATTAGAAATTCAAAAAACCAAGAATAACAAAAAACTAATTATAATTTTAGCCACAGCAATACCAGCAGCATTAATATTAGTTGCTACAGGTTTATTTTTAGCATTAAAAAAACTAAAACGTAAAAACTAAGAGATAATAAAATACCCTCATAGGGTATTTTATTATGCGACTTTAACTTAATAAACGCGATAAAAAAAGTTAATCCATAATAGATATGGATTAACTTCAAGATTAAGAATTTTTCTTTGGTTTTTTAAATTTGCTAATTAATTTGTTAATTTGTATTAAAGTATATTTACCAATACCTATGTTGTCGTTTTTGTTTTTGGTAAATTCTAATAATTCTCTTCTGATTTCAATTTTATCGCTTGATTCACTTCAATTTTTAAGTGATTTTAATGTTTCATAGTTAAATTCACTAGTTAAACTAATTGTTGTGTGTTGGTCAAAAATGTGAATACGTGAAGCCATAAATGAAATTTCTTGAATAGAATCGTTCTCAAAGTTTGTGTATGAATTTGTAATAAATGATACTTGTACATTTGAGTTTAAAAATTTCGCAACATATTGTATTTCGTTACCTAATAACTCTTTAGAAATTATTTGAACTTTAAAACTGTTTTGGTAAGTATCTTTTACTATTTCATCAACTGATATATCTTGAGCTCTGATTCCAAGAATAATTTTTTGGTTTTCTTCAATGTTTTTTGTCTTATCAACAAGCAATTCTAACTCGAAAGCATCACAAACGAATTTACCTTCTCTAAAGACACCTTCGTATAAATTCATTGTAGGTGAACCAATAAATTGAGCAACAAAAATATTAGCAGGATTTTTGTAAACATCAGCAGGTGAACCTATTTGTTGAACAAAACCATCGCTCATAATCGCAATTTTATCTGACATTGTCATAGCTTCGATTTGATCGTGAGTAACGTAAACAGTTCCTGCATTTACTCTTTCGTGAATTCTTCTAATTTCACTACGCATACTTGCTCTAAGTTTTGCGTCAAGGTTAGAAAGAGGCTCATCCATTAAAAATAAAGTAGGACTACCAACAATACTTCTACCTAAAGCAACACGTTGACGTTGCCCTCCACTTAAAGCACTAGGCTTACGGTCTAAATAGTAATTTAAACCTAAAATATCACTAGCTTCTTGTACTTTTTGAGCAATTACTTTTTTCTTGTCATCTTTAGTTGAAGCTTCTTTTTTAAGAACTTTATTTTCAGCGATTTGCTTTTTAAGTTGTTGTATTTCTTGATTGATTTTATCAAGATTTGAGGCTTGAGATTTAACGTAATCAATTTTT
Organism: Mycoplasmopsis ciconiae; assembly: GCF_036350065.1. Lineage (NCBI taxonomy): Bacteria > Bacillati > Mycoplasmatota > Mycoplasmoidales > Metamycoplasmataceae > Mycoplasmopsis > Mycoplasmopsis ciconiae. The sequence continues at coordinate 86,790 of NZ_JAZDWZ010000002.1, forward strand.
TCTAAAAGGGAATTATATAAAACACTTTTAGCATTAAATTTAAAAAATTCTATTCTTTTTTTGTTTTGGTTTTTTGATGAGTTGTTTTTTGATTTTTCTTTAAATTTTTCAATTTGTTTTTTTAACTTATCTGCATTAGATTCTAATTTTTTGATTCTTTTAATATCGTTAACTAATCTAAGTGCATTATTAAGTTTGTTTAATAGTAACTTTTCTTTTCTAAAATATGGACCTTCTTCACCGATTTTAGATGTGTTAGCTTTTAGCCCAAAAGCAATATTTTCTCTAACGCTTAAGTGAGGGAATAAGGCATAATTTTGAAACACCATTGTAATATCTCTATCACTAGGTTCAGAATATGTTACGTCAGTTCCATTAATTTTTACTGATCCACTAGTAGGTAAATCTAATCCAGCAATAGCTCTTAGTGTTGTTGTTTTACCACAACCACTAGGACCTAAAAGTGAAAGAAACTCACCTTTTTTTAGTGTTATATCAGTACCAAAAACAGCCTGAAAACCATTTTCATAAACTTTGTCAAGATTTTTAATTTCTAAAACGTAATCATCTTTGTTTTTATCTTTGTTTTTATGTTCAAGTTCTAATCTTTCATATTCTTTTAAAACGTATTTGGGTAATCCGTTGGATTTTAAAACTTGATTATCTGATTTAAATTTCATAAATTCTCCTGTTATTTAACCGATCCAGACGTAATACCAGACATAATATTTTTCTGTGCTATCACAAAGTAAATTAAAATCGGGATAATGATAATGATTAAACTTGCCATAAATGCTGGTGTATTTGATTGAAAGGCATTTAGTTTTTTGTATAAACTTACAACTAATGTAAATTCATTTGAACTTGATGAACCTAGAGCTAAAGCTAAATATGGTAATAAAAAGTCGTTTCATAATCACATTGTATTCAAAATTACAATTGTTGTGATAATAGGTTTTAATAAAGGTAATACAATCTTAAAAAATGTTCTTATTGGATTATAACCCTCGACTTTAGCCACTTCTTCCAATGAAATTGGTATTGTTGCAATAAATCCGTGAATCATAAATACACTTAAAGAAGATCCAAATCCAATATACATAAAAATCAATCCATAAATATTTTTCAGATGTAAAAATCCGGCTATATTTAAAAGTGGGAACATTATTGACTGGAAAGGTATAATCATCGCAATCAAAAATGCGTAAAAAATTACTTTTGAGTATCATTTTTTAGTTCTAGCTAACTGTCAAGCTGTTAAACTAGAAAAGAAAATGATAAAAAGATTACTCATTAGTGTTACAAAAAGTGTAATAAAAAATGAAACAAAATAGTTAGTGTCAACTATTGCTTGTTTGTAGTTTATTGAGAAGAATTTTCAGCTTCTTGGTAAACTCAAAATAGAGTTTTCTGGTGTAGATATACTTTCTGCAATGCTTTTTCCTGATGTTGTTAAAACTATATAAAAAGGAAATAATCATAAAATAATGAAAATTATAATTCCGGCATAAACGCTTATTTTTCCTATGATTTGAGATTTTTTAGCTGTTTTCATGTTAGCTTTGCACCTCCCATTTTTTAGTAATATAAACTTGTAAAATCGATATTGATGAAACTAGGATAATAAAGATAACACTCTTAGCTTGAGCTACAGCGTATAAATTATTTGTTGAACCAGTCAAGTAAATATCATAAGAAAGCAAGAATGTACCTACTTTTTCAGCTGTAATAGCAAAGTTTAAATCAAACATTTTAAATGAGCCACTGAACACTAAAAATACTGCGATAGTTATAGCAGGCATAACTGAAGGAATAACAACAGATCTAAATACTTTAGATTTAGAAGCGCCTTCAATTTTTGCTGCTTCAACTAATGTTTGATTAACATTTTGTAATGCCGCAATATAAATAACCATTACATATCCGGCCATTTGTCAAGTATAAACGATAACCATTGCAAATAACGCACCAAGACTTCCGCTTGTTCTAATCGATTCCCCATCTAAAAATTTAGGAAAAAGTTGTGGTATTGCCTGGTCAAAAATTCTTTGTCAAATATATCCCAACACAATTCCGCTAATTAAATTAGGTATAAAGAATAAACCTCTAAAAACGCTTTTGCCTTTAAGAAATTTTTGGTTTAGAACATAAGCCAAAAAGAATCCTAAAACATTAACTGTAATTAACGAAATTATTGAAAATAAAAATGTGTATCCTATCGTATAAGTTAAGCTTTGTGGGTTAGTGTAAGTTGTTTCGAAAGCTTTTTTATAATTTTCAAAACCAACAAAATTAGGAAAACCTTCAAGAGCTTTGTTTTTTCAGTCTGTAAAAGAATAAGTGATACCAATCACTGTTGGTATCACTATAACGATTGTGAATATTATTAATGTTGGGAGAATTAACGTAAAAAAGTATCTTTTTTTATACATATTACTCCGTTTTTTATTTTTTTATTATTTAGCTTGTTTTTCTTTTTCTGCTTGTCTTAATGAATTTCAAACTTTTAATAACTCTTGAGCAACTTGTTCATTTGTTTGCCCCTCTGGTTTAAATCCTTTATTTGCTAAGTCAACAAGTGCTGGTGTATCGTTGTTAAATTGTGCAGGGAATGTAGACATAGCTCACACGTCTGAATTTAAATCTCCGTAGTTGTATGAAGAGTTAATTAATTGATCTTCACCTTGGAATGGTTTGTTAGGATCTGTGTAAGGGTTTGCTGAACCTAAATAGTTTTGTAAAATTTCAGTTCCAGCTTGTGTTTGATATAAGAATTGTAAGAATAGTTGTGCTAATTTTTTGTTAGCTTCGTCGTTAGTTAATGTTGTTGCACCTCATCTTTGTGTTGCACCCTTATAGATAGCCATTTTATTTGTTCTAGCATTTTCAACTGGTATTGGTAAAAATCCTAACTCTAAATTAATACCACTTTGTTTTGCAACTTGAAGAGCTTGACTAAATCCTCATGTTCCATTTTGGATCATTGCCACACCATTAGAACCGATTAATGTCATACCATCATTAACTGTATTTGTAGCCACACTATTTGCACCGTTTGTGTTGTAAATTTCTAAAGCTTTTTGTAATTTAGTTACTAAATCAGCTGTAAAAATGTTTTGTGGGCTTGACATTATATCTTCATTCATTTTTTCAAAAGCTGGAGTACCAGGTTTGTCGCTTCCTGCTGTACTTGCAACTACTACAGAGTTCATTAAGTGGTTTGTTATAGGTCAAACGTTTTGTTTATCTGTTTTAGAAACTGAATAAAAAGGCTTAATATTTGCAGCTCTTAATTTATCTAGCACTTTGTTATAAGCTGAAAAAGTCATATCACCTGAAAAAACATATAAAGTTCCGTCTTTTTCAATGCTTCCATCATAGTTTTCTGGTTTTTGAAGACCTTGTTTTAATTCAGCGGCTGCTGTATCAAAACTTTTACCTTCGTACACGGTGATTTTTGCATTTTTAAATAGTGTTTTATTGTAAATAACACCGTATGTTTCAAAAGCTTGTGGCATAAAGTGTTTTTCACCAACAATAATATCGTCTGTGCTTTTGTCAAAGTTATTTAAGAATTTTTTAGCAGATGTATCTACAACAATATTATTAATTTGTTCAAAAGCAGACTTAGATTCAGCTCCTACAAGTAATACACCATTAACACCGTTGCTAAATTTTCCTGATAAAGCTGTTTGGTAATTGTTGGATCCACCAATTTGTGTTCATTTTAAATTTGTTCCGAAGAATTTGTTAAATTCTTGAATTAAGGCATTAGATTGATCAGCTATTTCAGCTTTATTTGTAAATATTTCAAAACTTCCTTTTGAATATCCGTTTAATCTAGTTTTTAACTCTTCTAATTGTGCTTTATTTTGATCAAAAATTTTTGAAAATGGTTTATTATAAGCAGATTGTGTTCCTCCATTAGATGGGTCGTTAGCTTCACTATTTGAAGAACATGATAATGCTAAGAATCCTGCAGATAATACAGAAACCCCACTTAAAGCAAGGGCACTTGCTTTTTTCATTTTAAACTTCATATGTTTCTCCTGTGTAAAATTTGTTTTTATTTTGTAAAAATGTTAAAAATTTTTGTTTGTTATTGGTTTATAGCGGAATAATTCCACATATTAATTTTATCTTTTTTAATGTGTTCTTTTGTAAATGTTTGCAAAAATATGTTGAACCTCTTGACCGTTCAAGTAATAAAAAAATATATCTGTTATATGATATTATGTTTAAGAACATTAACTAATAAATGCGGATGTGTTAGTTAATATCGAAACATAGACCATACAAAGATACATAAGCGCGCATAATTCACCAAAAGTAGATTCATCATTTATTTCATAAGAAACCTCAAAAATGGGGTTTTTCATTTTTGATCCTAGAATATACTCAACAAAAACATCTATAGAATTGTTGTTTATGTCATTTATTTGAGTAACATCATAGTCACTCAAAGAATCTTTTGTTTTAACATCACTAGTTAAAACATAATCAAAATGTTCTTTTTTTGCCTTAAAAATAATATTCTGTATTTTTTGGTTTCCAAAATATATCATTTGCGCATTTTTGAATATATCTTCGGGTGTGATTGTAGTAAAGGCACTAAAACCAGGGATAATTAAATTCAAATTAAAACAAAAAAGCTCTAAAAACATTTTCATATATTTTCTGTTTGAAACAAAAGTGAAAACATTATTTTTACCTTTGTACATTAAAAAATATAGATAAAAAACAAATACCAAAGCATTATTTTCTTCGAAATTATTTTTATTAATTGAGTTGATAAAGTTTTTAAAACTTTTGATTATTTTTTTAATATCTATACCAAAATAAAGCATTAATATTAAATTTAATTCGCTTAAGAGCTGTGTATTAAGTGCAATTTGTTGTTTTATCTCAACAAAACAAGTTTCATCAACAATATTTTTAATTTGCTCATATAAAAAACTTTTATTTTTGTTTGAAAAAATTAAGGTTTTTTGACTTAAAGCAAATTTACCAATTTCTAGGTTGTTTTTTGTTAGAAAATTAATTATTAATTTTTCAAAAGTCTTATTTTTTAAATATTGATCATTGATGATAACAAAAAAATTTTTTTGCAATACGTATTTTTTAATAAAGTTAACCTTATTTTTTAAATTTGCAAGCGAATCATTATCGTTTAAATAAATAATTTTAGCTTCATAATTAAGTATTTTGGAGTTGTAATTAAAAAAGTTATAAAACACATCTGTTTGTTTATTAATAAGCCCATTACCAAAAATAATAATGTAATCTAAATTATTTTGGTGCATTTTTTCAGCTGTTTTCAAGTATAATTCGTAATTTTTAGTGTTAGTGTTGTTGATAGAATCAACAAAATTAAAAAAACTAAAATCAGCAAAATTTTTAGCTTTAAACTCTTTAATTATTTGTTTAATTATTTCTTCGTTTGTTTTGTTGTCTTTAAAGGGGTTGGTAAAATTTAATTTATTTATTTTTAAGTTCATGTAAATGCTCTTGTTCTTGTAATGCGTGTTTTAGTAAATTTTTAAAACCACTTTGAGTTTCTTTTAGTTCATGATGAAAAGGACTTCTTTTGAAGTTAAAATGGTTAGCCTTGAACACACCTAAGCCAGAAGTTTCATTTTTAATGCTTTTAACAACAAAATTAATGTTTTCGCCAACTTTAAAAACTTTATTTAAATCAAAGTTTTGTCAATCACTCACGTCACTTTTTCATATCCTAAAATTGATGTGATTATCTACAAGCGCATTAATGTACTCATCATCAATTTTTGTTATAACTCCGCTTACTGTATCTTGGTTTTTATATTTCATATAATTAATTTTAAAGCTTTATTTGTATATTGAAAATAAATAATCCTATTCACTTATAAATAAGCATTATTAATAAATTCGAATAAATAATTAGATTAAAAAAATGTCGTTAAACGACATTTTAAAATTAACCTATTGCAATATCACTAGAGATGTATTTATAATGATTTGAATAATTGTGTTTTTTAGATCAGACTAAAAGTGTTGAACTAATACCAAATTGACCAATAAACATTAAAATAGTTATAGCGATTTTACTTGCAACATTTAAATCTTTTGTTATTCCTGTACTTAAACCGGTTGTTCCAAAGGCACTTGATACTTCAAAAATTATATGTTCTATAGTATAAGGTTTTATAGCGACTATGTCTTTGGATGGATCGAATTTAAATTTATCTAAAGCATCTATATTATAGCCAGAACGAATTTCTCCTCTATATATATCGAAACTTGAAGTACAAATTAAAGTAATAATAAACAATAAAATTACCGAAATTATAAACACCTGTAAAGCAGCCACTTGCGTTTCATTTTTAATCTGTCTTCAAAAGACTCTGATATTAGGTTTTTTAATGATTTTAGCTCACACTGTTAAAATAACAATAGCAAATGTTGTTGTTCTAATTCCTCCACCTGTGGAAGCAGGAGCTGCACCAATAAACATTAATACAATAAAGACTAAAATACTTCCTGGCGCTAAATCACCCATATTTATAGTCGCAAAACCAGCACTTCTAGTTGAAAAGTTACTAAAAATTAATGCAAAAGTTTTACTAAAATTGTTCCCGTAGAAAAATTGACCTTCGTTATCTTTTAAATTTCAAAAAGCATATGGAGAATTGTTAGATAACTCAAAAATAAAAGTTAAAGCAATTCCACCTAAAAGCACTATAAAATAAGTCGCAAGAGAAACTTTAGTAAATAAACTAAATTGATATCTACCTTCTTTTTTTGCAATCTTGTGAACTAAGAATTTATGAATGTCGTAAATTGTTGGATAACCTATACCACCTATAAAAAGCAAAATTATAAAACATATTTGTAGACAATAATCTAAATAATAAGGCATTAAACTATTACCGCTAATGATATCAAAACCAGCGTTATTGATCGCGCTAATGGTATGAAAAAAACCAAATCTAAAGGCCATACTTCAATCACCTTTAGGATTAACATACTCATTATTTAAAAACTTTTGCATCCCAGCAGTCATGCTAGGTCCGTTAAAGTAAAAATAAATTGATAAAAACGTACCAAAACTTAAAATTATTATTAATAGAAATTTAACACTTGTTATAACTAGTTTTCCAGTTGCTGAAACATCAGCACTTCCTCTTTCGCTGTTAATTAGATTAATTTGACTTAAATTAACGTTTTTAACTCTAAAAATTCAATTAATAACAAACAATTTTAAAGCAAAAACTCCAATACCACCTAATAAAATCAAAATCGCCAAAAGCGCCTGTCCAAAAATGTTTCAGTGTTTATATGAATCAACAACAACTAATCCCGTATCACTAAAGGCACTAGAAGCTTGAAATAGAGCATCAATATAAGATATAGGTTCAATGCTTTGGCCACGAAATTCTTTGTTTTGTGTTCATGGACTAAAAAGTAATAAACTTGAAATAATAATTAAAAGCGCATAAACAACAAATATTAATTTGTAGCGGCTAGAATTGTTTTTGAAATCATTAAAATACGAAAAGACTTTGTAAATTTTTGATCTTTTAAAAACCCATAAAAAATTCTTAAATTTCATAATTATAATTATAAACAATTTATAATCATAATTATATTTACTATTTTATAATTATATAAATTATAAATTAAGGAGAATCATATGAATATTAAACATCGTGGCGATATTTGTGTTATAGGTGCTGGTAGATTTGGGCAAGCTGTTATAAGTCAACTTTTAAAAATGAAAAAAAACGTTTTTATCATCGATAAAGAAGAGGAAAACGTTAGAGTGTATGACAATATCGTTCAAAGAGTTGCCATATGTGATGCGGCAGATATGAAAGCCTTAAAAGACTTAAAAATAGCACAAATGGAAACTGTTGTTGTTGGAGTAGCTGATAATATTGAAATAGTTGCAGCGCTTTTAGAGTTAAAAATTAAGAATATAATCGCTAGAGCAACCAGCAGAAGACACGCGCGTGTTTTAAAGCAAATTGGTGTTAATGTTATTATTCGTCCTGAGTATGAAAGTGGAATTAGAACTGCTCTTATTGCTGCAAATGATAATTTCATCAAATATTCAGAAAACTTGCAGGAACTAACTGATGGTTTTGTTGTGGGAACAACCACAATGGTTAATAATCAACTAAATGAGAAAATGATTAAAGATTTAGAATTAAATTCTAAAGGGATTACAATCATTTTGATTAAAAGAAATGCTCAAATTTTAAGAGCCACAGGAGACACACTTTTACTAAAAAACGATGTTATTAGTGTCGTTGGTCAGGTTGGTGATGTAACTGAAGCTTTAGGTTGATTTAACGAAAATAGCGACAATAAAGTAATTGAACACGAAGATAACGATGATTCTTTTATTAATGATTAAAACTTAAAAAGGATACAAAATGAAATACTTAAATTTAGACATTACAAATGCTTTAAGTAATCCAAATGAAATCGATTCACTTAAAGAAAGAATTGAAAAAATTCATCATTTAGTTAAAAATAAAGAAGTCGAAGAAAAAGATTGATTAGGTTGATATGACTTACCAAACACTTACGATAAAGAAGAAATGGCAAGAATGAAGTCTATTTCTCAAAGATGAGCAGATGAAAATGTTGAAGTGGTAGTCGTAGTTGGAATTGGTGGATCATATTTAGGGGCAAAAACAGGTTATGAGTTTATTTATGGACAATACCCAATTAACAAACCTAAAATGGAATTAGTTTTTGCTGGTAATGATATTAGTGCTGAAGCTATGGTTGCAAAATTAAAATATGTTGAAAACAAAAAATTCGCAATCAATGTAATCAGTAAATCAGGTACTACATTAGAACCAAGTATTGCTTTTAGAGAATTTAGAACATTATTAGAAAACAAAATCGGTAAAGCAAATGCAAGCAAATACATCGTAGCAACAACAGATGCTAAAAAAGGTGTTTTATTTGAATTAGCAACTAAAAATGGATACGAAAAATTTATCGTTCCTGATGATATTGGTGGTCGTTTTAGTGTTATGAGTGCAGTTGGGCTTTTCCCATTTTTATGTGCTGGTATTGATGCTGAAAGAGTTTTAAATGGAGCTAGAGAAACTAATGAAGAATTATCTAGCGAAAAAGTCTCACAAAACGATGCATATAAATATGCGGCTGTTAGATATTTACTTCACACAAAATATAATTTTTTAGTTGAAATGTTAGTAGCATATGAACCTAAATTACAATATTTTGCAGAGTGATGAAAGCAACTTTTTGCTGAGAGTGAAGGTAAAAATGGTAAAGGTATTTGACCAACAAGTGGTATCTTTTCAACTGATTTACACTCAATAGGACAAATGGTTCAAGAAGGAAATAAAATTCTTTTTGAAACTGTTTTAACTGTCAAAAACCCAGCTTACAATATAACTTTTAAAGCTGATGAAGAAGATTTAGATAAATTAAACTATTTAGACGAAAACAACTTGCACCAAGTTAATAACGTCGCTTTTAAAGCTACTCAAAAAGCACATACTGAAGTAGGTAAAGTTCCTAATTTACACCTTGAAATTTTAGATTTTAAAGAAGAAACTTTAGGTGCTTTATTTATCTTCTTCGAAAGAGCTTTAACTATGTCAGCATACCTTTTAGGGGTGAATCCATTTGATCAGCCAGGTGTGGAAGTTTACAAGAAAAATATGTTTAAAATGCTTGGTAAAAAATAATTTTATAAGAGTATCATTTAAATATGAATAATCACGATAAACTAAAATCAAAATTTTACAAACTAAAATTCGCTACTCACATTTCTTTAGCAATATCTTTAGTTAATTTAGTTGCAGAAATATTATTAATTTGTGTTTTTGTTATTTTTAACAAACAAAACCTCAAAGCCGAAGATTTACATCCTTTAAGTATAAAGGGAGCAATAACAACTTTTTCATATATTTTGTTTTATAGCTTTTTCTTCTTTGGTTTCTTTGCTTTAGTTGCTGTTTTTATCTATAAATCAGCATTTTGAGATGTTGTAAACACTAACGATTTACAACAAAAATTCACTCATTTTAAAAAGATGAACACAATAATTAATGTATTCTTATTTTTAGGTATTTTTAATGTTATTTTCTTTTTAGTTGCTTTAATTATTTTGAAAGTTCAACAAAAACAATTGCAAAAAAACATTAATTTATCTCAATTTTAATTTTGATTATTAAAAGCAGCTCAAGGCTGCTTTTAATAATTCACTTTTTCTACTCAACAATATCTTTAGTCTCGTTTAAATGTTGCTTAATCACCTTTTTTAGTTTAATAATTCAGTGATTTAAGCCACCCTTAGTTATAAATATATTGTGCTCGCTTTGTAAAATTGCTTTAATTTCGTTTAAAGTAAGTTCGGGAAATTCACTTTTGAGTCTAAAAAAAACTAATTGTTCTTGATTAAAATATTTTTCTAGATTATTTTCAAACATATAATTTATCAATTTTATATGGTTTATACTACTTTGAGCTACCCTAGTTAAATTACTAAAATCTATATTATTAACTCTGTTAATTGAGTTTTCAATATCGCGTTTTATTTTTATATCCTGTAATTCAAAATAAGCATTTTTAGCTTCGATAGCAGCTAAAAAATCTACTAATAATTCAGTTTTTTTGATGTAGGCAATATATCTTTGTCTTCTTTTTATGATTGAAAAATTAAAGTTATACTGATTTAATTTTTCAATCATAAACTGTAAATTAACAATATAGTAACTAGAAATTTCTAAATGATAACTGGTTGAATTTTTAGTGCTTAAATTACCGCCTCCACAAAAAACACCAGCAAAAAAGTTAGAAGGATGATCAATTTGTTCTTTAATTTTAAAGTTATCCATATTTATTTTTATTATTGTGTTTTTGTGTTCAAAACTAATTCTTAATTTTTGCAAAAAACTAATAATATAATCCCTAATAGGTTGATATTTTATATTAATAATATAAGTTTGATTTTCAACTTTGGCATTACTCAAAATAAAACCATTTAAAAATGATTTTATGTATTTAGGTAATTTTTGATTTTCTAAAACCTCAAGTTTTATTTGCTTAGAAAAACTTATATTTTCGTTAGTTTTGTCCATGGTTAATTAATTATATTTTAAAATTACTAATTTTATTAAATCTTTAAATTCTGACGTTATTTTTAGTGATTGAAAAATGAAAAAAATAAGGAACAAAAATTAAATTTGGAATAATTTTCCAGATTTGTAAATATCAAACAAATAAATTAATTTAAATATGTGAATTTTATGAAAAAGTTAAAAATTATTTTTTATTTTTTTCTTTGTCAAATTTTAAGCTAAAAAGATGTGTATTAAAATAAATTAGTACGCTTTTATAGCTTGTTATTTTAATATTTTATTTTTTAAATTTAAAGGAGTGAAAATGAAAAAAATAAAAATGTTATTGACATTTTCGATGGCTTCAGCAGCAACAATTCCCTTTGTTTTTGTTGCTTGCTCTAATAATTCAACAAAAGAACAAACGCCACAAATATCACTTGAAAGAGAAATTACTTTTAATAGTTCCAAAAATATTAACAGCGGAAATTATTTTATGGACTCAAGTACTGTTTTAGAAACTAACATCCGCGAAAATGACCCTCTATCAACAATCTCAGCAGCACAATTATTCAGAATTCAAACATTAAAAGAACCTCAATATAATTTAACACCAGCCAATGAAGAAAATAGATATTCACTTTTAAAACCTGGATTAGCTAGATACAAAATGGAGCACGCTTTTAAGGTTTATGTAGTTATTTTAAAAGACAATAAAGAAGAAATTATAACATTTGATAACGATAATGTAGATTTAAGTATTGAAGTTCCTAATTACTCGCTAGATCAATATGTTTTTGCCACAACCAATGATAAAAAATCTATTAATTCACCTTACTTTAAGGAGGTTATGTCAAAGGCTTTAAGATTTGAAATCGAAGTTAAAAAAGGTAATTATTGAGTTGATTCAACAGGACAAAAGACAGATTATGAAATTAATGCGCTAGATTTTTGATACGGATTTTTAAGAAGTTATTACACAGGCTTTTTCCAAAGAAGATTCAGAGGTCACAATGGTAATATTGCAGATTCGGCTAATTCCGATGCTTATAATTTAGAAAAAGTAAAAGATAATTCAAAATGAGCCGGAACACTATTTACTAATACTCAACAATTTAGAATTAATGGTTTAGATAGTACAAAATTTATTGATTTTGAAAAATTAAACGATTCTAATTTTTTAGCACCAAAAAACGCAGTTAAAGATAATAAATTAGTTTTTGAAACTTTAGATGTTAATGATGCAGCAAATACTCAATTTGAGTTTTTTGATTTATTGCTTGCTAAATCTTTAATTTTTAATGCTGCTCCTAGCGCTTACATTAATCAACTAAAACAACAATATCCTCTAGAAGATACATTTGAAAAAAATACAAATGACAATAAACAAAAAGTTTATAAAAATGGGCAAGGGATAGTTTATCAAGTTGGTACATATTACTATGGAACAAGCGGATTCGCAAATAACTTATATGCAGGAGCTTATTACCCAGATAAAAATTTAAGCCAAGATAATTCCAAAGTAGTTTTTGTAAAAAACAAAAATTATGTTGACAAAGAATTTGTAAATTCCGAATCTAACCTAGAAAAAATTAATTTTGTTACAAAACAAAACTTAAACCAAGAGCAAGAATTTAACAACTTCATAAATGGTGATAATACGATTTTAAATTATGACCAACTTAATACTCAGCAAAAAAATTTAATTCAAAAAGATATAAAAGAAAACAAATTTAACAGTCTTTATTTTAAAGAACTCAAAAAAAATAAAAGTATAGGTCTTACATATTTTAATGTCACCCCAGCTCCAGGAATTTTATCAACGCAAGAAGCAAAAGATAATTTTACAAAAATAGCATTTAACGAAAACTTCGCTAAATTAGTTTATTCAGCAAATTTTGACGAAATTAATAAAGGTTTTAAAGGTGCAGAATTTGACCAAAACAGAAAATCAATCGGTAGCGGATTTTTTGAGAATATGTCTGTAAGTTTTAGAAACTTGCTTAATTTAGCACTAAATTATGATTTTATAAATAATGATTTATATCAAAACAAAAACTTATGATTAACTAACGCAGCCCCTGATGCTAAATTCGGAGGTTCAAATCAATCCGAATCTAAAATTAAAACACCTAGAGATGCAGCTAAGTTAATTAACGAATTAATTTTATTTGATTATAATGGCGATATTTTAATGTTGCAAGAAAACGAAATAGACCAAGCTAATCCATATAAATCAAAATACTTTAATCAAGCAAAAGAACAAATCAAAAAACTATTAGATAAATTCTATAGCGATAATAATTTAGATGCAAATCAAAAAATTTCTTGAGTTGTATACAACTCAAAATTACTTAACACTAAAGAAGAAGAAACATTTAAAAAAGCTATAAATGTCTGAAAAGAGTTAGATAATAGACTTGATCCTCAATTTATCTTGTTAAGCGATCCACAAAAAATCAACAGTACTTTTGGTATAAGCGGAAATGGTAATAATTCATTCGCCCAATATACAGAATATCAATATGAATACGATTCTTTAAGTCCTTATTTAGATAAAATAACACACAATATTGGTATGAGTCCATTTGCTTTATGATATAAATTTTCAGTTTTAGATCCAAATGATAAACTTGCACAAAACTTCCCTCAATTAACAAGATTTGCCAAAGAAATGAAATCTCAATTTGAAAAAGGTAATTTAAAATACAACGAATTTAATGTTGATGGAAGTGTGCAAAATAGAAGAATGATTGAGTGGGATGATTTAAATAAATTAGACTCTTATGAAGAGAGAAATTTATATTTAGCGGCTGAATATAATAAAGATAAACAAACATATGAAAATAAAGGATTTGGTGGATTTGGTTATAAATGAGACAACCAATTAGCTGATTTTGTGATTGATAATATTACAGAGCAGTCAAAATTCGCAAAACATTTTATTAAAATTTCTACAAATGAACAACTAGCTCAATTATTAAAAGAATTGAACTTATGAAGAGGTTTCTATATAGATTTAGACAAAAGTATTCCATCAATTAACCGTGCTCAAATTTTAATAAGCCAAAAATACATCAAACCTGTAATTGCGTATAATAATGTTATGTATGTTCGAGATTGAAAAGTTCAAAAAGATAAAAAATAATCACTATATCAACAAAAAAATATGATCAATAATAAAAAGAATCGTGATTTCATTAATTACACTTTTTATTATTGTTTTTTTGTTATCTTTATTTATTATTTGGCTAAACCCACTTCCTCAGAGCGCTTTAGATGCATTAAATAACGACAAATTATCAAATGAGCTACTATATTCAAGATACACTGAAGAATATCATTTAAATAAACCTATTTTCATTAGAGTTTTAATTTTGTTTTCCGGCTATTTTAAAGGTGATTTTGGAAATTTAAGTTCGTTAAATAATTTGATTAACGTGACTAAAAACGAACACTTAAGTAACTGAGATTACTTTTTTGTCCAAAATAAAGTTAGCTATTTGATTGCTTTTATAAGCGTAGTTATTTCATTATTATTAGGATATTTATTGGGTTTTTATGCAGCAGTAACTAAATACGCTATTTTTGATTATTTAATCAACACTTTTATTATTGTTTTTATTAGTATTTCGCCAATTTTATTTATTCCGGTTCTTAATTTAATAAGAAACTCATATGGAGAAATTATTAAATATGATCCCAAAAACATCAAGATGTTTATTTTTGCTGTTTTTGCTTTAGTGTTAATAACATTGGTGAGCATAACTCAAATTATAAGAAACCAAATAAAACAAATTTTAAAAACAAATTATTATAAATTAGCTTTAATCATTGCTAAAAACAAGTGAATTATTTTTTGAAAATACATTTTCAAAAATTCTTTATATACACTTTTAGATATGCTTCCTTTTTTAGTGGTTGGTCTTTTTAGTATGAGTATTTTCTTAGAAATTTATTTTGATTTTCCCGGAAATTGAAGCAAACTTTACACACTTATATTACTTAAAGAATCTTCAACAATAATTTTTATTTTCTTCTCTTTAGCGTTTGTCTATACATTAGTTTATATCTTTAAGGAATTAATAAAAGAAATATTTTATAAACCTTTAAGCGAGGCTAAAGTTTATGAGTAAAAATTTATACCAACCAAAGCGAAATTACGGCGATAATAATTTTGTAACTAATCTTTCAAAAAACACTTTTTTAAAGAGATTTTTTGCTAAAAAAACATCTTATTTTTTTCTTGGTATTTTTTTGGTTTGTTTGTTAACTTTTATAATTAGTTTATTTTTAAATTCTCAACCATTTAAAAATTTAGCTTACTTAAGGTTAAATATTAATGTTTTACCGATTTTTGAAAACAACATTAAAGAGGTAAAAATTGACCAATACAACTTAAACACAACTCAAAAAGAATTAATTAATATTTTGCAAAAAAATAATGTAAGTTATCAAATTCTTAATTCGCAATTAGGAGTAGATGAAGATTTAGTTTTTAATTTAAGTGATTTATTTGAAAAATTAAAAATTGATAATTACGCAATTTTTGGAACTGATAATTTCGGTAATGATGTTTTTATATACACTAACCAACTAATGCTAAAATCTTTTTTAGTTGCTTTTGTTTTATTTATTTGTGAATTTATTTTAGGATTATTTTTAGGTCTTTTATTAATTCAAGTAAATGAAAAAATATCAATAGTATTTATTAAAATAATTCACTTTTTCAACAGTTTTCCAGATATATTGGTAATTTTAGTATTTTTTGTTTTAACTTCAAATTACTTAGTTGTTTATCTGTTAATTTTTATTCTCGGTTGATTTAGAGTAGTTTATTGAGCTTATGAGTACGGTTTAAAAGAGTATAACAAGCAATATGTAGATTCTTTGCTAGCAAGCAACATTCCTTTTTATAGCATTTTATATAAACACATTTTGCCGAATATTTTTGCGCAAATTCTAATCCTTTTTGCTAGAAGAGTTAGCTATATTATCTTTTTTATAGCAACATTAAATTTATTAGGTTATGATAACACCAATAATGTGGCCACAATATTTCAAAAAAATTGAGCATACAAATTTTTAAATAAATGGCAAATTATTTATCCTGCGTTGATTTTGACAATATTTTTAATTAATTGACAACTTTTAATGTTAAATATAGCTGATTCTTCAAAAGTTAAATAAAAAATAGTATCTATAACAGATACTATTTTTTAAAACTCATTTAAGTTTTCAATAAAAATTGGGTGTGTGTAAATAAAGTTTTTAATGTCAGTGAATTTAATTTTGTACACTATTGCTAAACTAAGCATATTAATCATTTCGCTAGCTTCATAATTAAATAATGTAGCACCAATTATATATCCGTTTTTATCAACCAATATTTTGTTAAATCCAACTAGCTCATTAATCACGTGAGCTTTAGGCATTTGCATTGTTTTTAAGTTGTGAACTTCATACTCAATATTTAATTTTTGTGCTTGTGTTTCATTTAATCCAACTCTAGCGTATGAAGGGTCAATAAATGTGCTTCAAGGTACAATTGGACGATTTAGTGTTGTTCTGTTTGAGTCTTTGTTAAGCAATTGCGGTAAAACAATTCTAAAATCATCATATGAAATGTAAGTAAAGAATAATCCGCCCTTACAATCTCCTATTGCTCAGATATTTTCAACATTTGTTTTTAAATATTCATTAACCTCAATAGCTCCATTTTTAATTTCTACACCTGCGTTTTGTAATTGTAATTTTTCAATGTTAGGAACTCTACCAATTGAAACTAAAACCTTATCAAAAATTTCTGTTACCTCTTTACCATCAACTAATGAAGTAACGTGAGCTTTGTTGTTTACATCGACAATTTTTTTAACTTGTGTGTTGAAACTAAAGTTAATGTTTTGGTTTTTCATTACCTCTAAAACTTTAGCTGCATCCTCAGGATCTTCACTTTTCATAAATGAATTATCAAATTGATAAACACTAACTTCAGATGAGAAATTATTTAACATTGTCGCAAATTCTAAACCAATAAAACCAGCACCAATAACTAAAGCTTTTTGTGGCAAGTCTTTTAAATCTAAAAAATCATCGCTATATAAAACGTTTTTAGATTCAACAACAACATCAGAAGCTAATTTACGTGAATAGCTTCCTGTGTTAATAATAACCTTATCAGCATAAATAATTTCATCTTCTTTATCTTTATATTGAACTTTAATGTGGTTTTTGTCAACAAATGAACCAAATCCATTATAAATATCAACATTTTCTAAATTATCTAAATTAGCGAAATTTTTTGAGTTTAATAATTTTACGAATTTTTCTTTGTAATTTGAAGCATTAGTAAAGGCTTCGTGATTTTGCGCTTGTGTAGTTTTTAAACCTAATTTGTTCACTTGTTCTAGCACTTTAGAAAAGTGTACAAATGATTTAGTAGGTAAACAACCAACATTAACACATGTTCCACCATACATTTTTGGATCTTTTTCAATAATAGCTACTTTTTTATTGTTTTTAGCTAAGTGAGCTGAAAGAGTTTTTCCACCCTTACCTCAACCTATAACCACAACATCATATTTCTTCATATAAACCTCTTTTTAAATAGTCATCATTATTATATATATTTATTAAAAAAACAAAAAAGTTATTTTTTTATTATTTTATTTAACGAAAAATGATTTTTTGCAAAAATGCTTTTTTGGATAGTGATTAATTTTATCAAAATGAAAATGTATCTATTTAATTAATATTTTTAATTGTTATAATAATAAACACATATATTTTAAGGAGATAAAATGTTCAATTTAGAAAAAAAATACCTAAAAATATTACAGCAAGATAATGACTTAAAATTTCACTCAGCAATTCAAGCTCTAGAAAAAAAGCATTCTAAAAACAAAATTAGCCATATCGAAAGTATATATTTAGCGCATCTATATATTAAAACTCATCAAATTTTTAAAGCTAAAAATATCTTAGGTTACCTAACTCAAAAAAACACTGATCAAACATATGTTAATTTTTTAGAAGGGTTAATTGAATTTAATGAAGGTTATACGCTTGAAGGCTACAAAAAATTAGTTGAATCCCCTTTATATTTAAGCGATTTTGATTTAGAAAATTTTAAAAAAATATCTTTAGAATCTCTAAATTACCCTACTTTTAAGGTTAATTTTAATTATAAAGTCAATAATTTTTGACAAGAGTTTAAAAATATAGCGTTTGCAATTGAAAATAATATTTCTGCTTTAGAAATAACACAAGCATTTCAAAAACACTTTAGTTTTATAGAAGAAGTTTTTGTTTATAAAAACGAAGATGTATTCGAGATTTATCTTTCAAGTTATTATTCAGCAACTTTTACGCTTATACTTTTAGAAGTTATTGAAAAGATGCCAAGTGTTTATAATAATCGTTTTAAATTTTTTGTTGGATTACCAAGCTACAAAAAATTAAATATTGCGCAAGAGTTAGACTCAAAACAATTTTCAATCAACAAAAATAAAATTTCATATAACTTTTTTTACGATTCAAATGTTGATTTGCAAACTTCTAAAAAAATTTTAACTAACTATTTTTCAGAAGCATTCTGTTATGCTTTTATTAACAAAATTACTTTAAATAAAGACGCAAACGCACAATTTTATCCTTTAGAAACTATTTATAAATTTCTTGAAAAAGACATTGATAAAGATCTTTTTGATTCATATCAAAATTACCGCAAAACAAATTTAATTTACTCATCACTAAAGGCAGATTTATTAACTAAAAAAAACACCGATGACATTTTTTATAGCGTGAGCGAATTTAATTCTTTAACTATAGATACAATTAGCAAATATTTTAAACAAGATTATTCAATTATTCAAACAATGCAAAACAACGGTATTTTTTATGGACATTTTTTTGTGGATACAACACTAAAAAACACCACTGAATTAATCAATGAAATTGATCAAATTCTCCAAAAAGTTAACGAAAATAAATCAATTATCATTAGTGGTTATAGCGTAGGTTTAACTATTAATTTCGAAATTATCGACTTTGATTATCGTAACGAAAAATATGAATTTCTAAAAAACGAATTACTTAAAAGTTCAAAAATTAAGTCATTAGTTTTTAAAGTTCCTTATAAAAACTCAATTCAGAATATTCTTTTTAAGAAAATATAACTAACAAGTTTATCATTTAGCGCTGCAAATAAGCTATAAAAGAAAAAGTTGACAAGAAATTGTCAACTTTTTACTCTTGAGCTTTGAAAATTTGTTTTATATTGTGAATTAGATCTAAAAATTATATTCTATTTTTTGTCTCCCTTTTTTAACTTTCCTTAATTTAAAGTTGCGTAAAGTGATAAAATTAAATATATTTTTTAAGTATTAAGTATAAATACTTAGGTTTTTGACGAAAGGAATCATGAAAAAAAGAGTTGTAATTGGTATGAGCGGCGGGGTTGACAGCAGCGTTGCTGCTTATTTATTAAAACAACAAGGTTATGAAGTTGTTGGGTTGTTTATGCGTAATTGAGACAGCATGCTAAATAACGATATTTTAGGTAATGAAGATATTTCTCAAGATATTTGTCCCCAAGAGCAAGATTATTTGGATGCCTTAAGCGTTGCTAAAACTTTAGATATTGAGTTACATAGAGTTGATTTTGTTAAAGAGTATTGAGAAGATGTTTTCCAAAACTTTATTGAAGAATATAAAAAAGCAAGAACTCCAAATCCTGATATTTTATGTAACAAATACATAAAATTTAAAGCTTTTAGCGAATATGCTTTTAATAATTTAAAAGCCGATTTTATTGCCATGGGTCATTATGCTGACGTTAGAGACGGACACTTATATAGAGCGGCAGATTCAAACAAAGACCAGTCATACTTTTTGGCGCAATTAACTACACAACAATTACAAAAAGTAATTATGCCTTTAGCGAAGTTACGCAAAGAAGAGATTCGTAAAATAGCCAAAGAATTAAATTTAATTACAGCAACAAAAAAAGATTCAACAGGTATATGTTTTATTGGTGAGAGAAATTTCACACAATTTCTTCAAAATTATATCCCAGCACAAGAAGGTGATATTGTGGATATAACAACCCAAAAAGTAATTGCTAAACACGTAGGTTGTTTTTACTACACAATAGGTCAAAGAAAAGGGCTTAATTTAGGCGGAATGGATCAACCTTATTATGTTTGTGGTCACGATGTTTTAAAAAACATTTTATATGTAGCACCAGCAGATCAACCACAATATTTAGATAGCAACAATTTAATTGCAAGTAATTTAACTTTAAACAACAATGATTACAATCCAGAAAATTTAAGTGCAAAATTTAGATATAGACAACAAGATATAAAAGTTAAAATCAAAATTTTAAACGATTCTTATGTGCGCGTTTATTATGATTCAAAAGCACAAGCGGTAACTCCAGGTCAACAAGTTGTGTTATATGATGGACAAAAATGTATCGGTGGCGCAATTATTGAAGAAGTGTTTATGGATGATAAAAAATTAGATTATTTATAAAATAAGAGGTATTTATGAATTCAAAAGAAATTAGAGAAAGTTGATTAAAGTTTTTTGAATCCAAAAAACATTTAATTATTCCTTCAAAAAGTTTAGTTCCTTTAAATGACCCTTCTTTATTGTGAATTAATTCAGGGGTAGCAACTTTAAAAGACTATTTTTCTGGTAAGAAAACTCCACCAGCTTTAAGATTAACCAACTCACAAAAAGCAATAAGAACTAATGATATTGAAAATGTAGGAGTTACAGCAAGACACCATACATTTTTTGAGATGTTGGGTAATTTTAGTATTGGTGATTACTTTAAAAAAGAAGCTATTGAGTTTGCTAGAGAGTATTTATTGGATGTTTTAAAATTACCAAAAGAAAAATTATACTTTACATATTATTATGAAGATTTAGAAACTAAACAACTTTGAATTGATCAAGGATTTGACGAATCACACATGATTGCAGGAACAAAAGATACTAACTTCTGAGAAGTTGGTAGCGGTCCATGTGGTCCTAATACTGAAATCTTTTTTGATAGAGGTGAAAAATACGATTCGCGCGGAGTTGAACTTTTAAAAGAAGATATTGAAAATGACCGTTTTATTGAAATTTGAAATATCGTTTTTAGTACTTACAACTCAGACGGAGAAGGAAATTACACTGAACTAAAACAAAAAAATATTGATACAGGTGCAGGTCTTGAGAGAATTGTTTCAATTATGCAAGACGCGCCAACAAATTTTGATACTGACTTATTTTTACCAATAATCGCAAAAATTGAAGAATTTAGTGAATTTAAATATGACACAAATAATTATTTTGTCAAAAATAAAGAACAAACATTAATTAATACTCACTTTAAAGTTATTGCAGATCATATGCGTACTGTAACAAATGCAATTGCTGATGGAGCTAAACCTTCTAATGTTGGTAGAGGTTATATTTTAAGAAGATTAATCAGACGTAGCGTTTATAAAGCGATGCAACTAAAAATTAAAGAAGCTAATTTTTTAGGTAAATTAGTTGATGTGGTTAAATCAACCCTTCCTTTTGAATATGAAACTCAAGAGGTTATTAAAGTTATTAATGATGAAGAAGAATTATTCAATAAAACAATTGAAAATGGTAGATCTTTATTAAATAACTATCTTAACGAAAACCCTAACTTAAGTTTATTCCCAGGTGATTTAGCTTTTAAATTGTTTGAAACTTATGGATTCCCAATTGAATTAACCCAAGAAATCTTAGAAGAAAACAACATCAAAGTAGACATGAACGCCTATGAACAAGCTAAAGAAAAACACTCAGAATTATCTAGAGGAAATAAAGTTAGTGGAATGGATAAGGTTATTAACTCTTTAGCTTTAATTACTAAAAAAATTGATCAATTTATCGGATATGATAACCTTGAAAACACAACTAAAATTTTAAAATTATTAAACACCGAAAAAGAAGTCGATGAAAACGAAGGTATTAGCTACTTAATTTTAGAGCAAACACCTTTTTATGCTACTAGCGGAGGTCAAAAACACGATAGAGGTTACATTTTACAAAATGGTGAAAAATTAACCATTATTGATGTTTTTAAAGATAAACACAATAACCACATTCACAAAGTAAAAGGTAGTGTTAATGTTTTTGATGAAGTTTCTACACATGTTGATCCTGTAATTAGATTAGGATTAGAAAGAAATCACTCAGGTACTCACTTACTTTTTTGTGCTTTAAGACAAATATTAGGCCCACATGTGGTTCAATTAGGTAGTGATAATAATGAAGAGCGTTTAACTTTTGATTTACCAGCTGATGAAAAACCTTCTGAAGAGCAAATTGAAAATATTGAAAAATTAGTAAGAAGTTATATTGCTAAAGATGTCAAGAGAGAATACTTACAAATGACAACTGATCAAGCCAAAAAAATGGGTGCGATAATGACTTTAGAAGAAGCTGAATATATGGACCCTAAAAATGTTAGAATCGTTAATTTTGATGGTATTACAGCTGATTTATGTGGAGGAACACACCTTTCAAATTCTGGTAAATTAGAAAACTTTAAAATCACCAACGTTGAGAAAAAAGCTGCGGGAGTTTATAGAGTTAGAGCTATTTCATCACACAAATTAGTTAATGAATTTTTAGATGAACAAATTGCTTTATTAAGCGAAGAATTAGACAAAAACATCCAAAAAAACAAAGAAATTGACAAACAATACACATTTAATTTAGAAAAATCAACAGACAAAGAACAACAAATTAAAAACATAAAAAAAGCAATTGAAACTGTTAGAAATCAAGGTAAAGAATTATCTAAAAATTCAAATAACGTCGATATTAATGATCTTACTTTTGATTTTGAAATAAATATAAATAATCATTTAGTCAAAGGTGTTTATCTTGAAAATAGTGCAATGATTAAAATTGTCGCATCAAGCTTAAGAGAAAAATTTAATGATGATTTAATTGTTTGTTATAACTCAAATATGTTGGCTATAGCTTCTAAAAAGTATGACTCAAATAAAATCGCACAAAGTTTATTCAAAAACTTAAATGGACGTGGTGGAGGAAATGCAATTTTAAGCATGGGTAAAGTAAATTCACTTACAAAAGATAAATTAATTGAATTTTTAAATATGGATTTAAATGCGTAAGTTAGCTTTAGATTTAGGTTCACGTAGTTGTGGTTTTGCTATTAGTGATCCTATGTGCATTATCGCCAGTGGTTTAGAAAATTTAAAATTCGAAGAAAAAGATTTTGAGGCTGTTTTACAGCGTATTTCGTTTTATTTAAAACAATATAGTGATGTAGATTTAATCATTTTAGGTTATCCTTTAAGAAGCAATGGTGATAAAAGCCAAACAACATTAATGGTTGAAGAATTTAAACAAATGTTGGAAAAATATCTTTTAGCAAACAACTACCAAATCCCAATCAAACTTATTAATGAGTACGGCTCAACAATTAAGGCTGAAAGTGTTTTAATAGAATCAGGCATGACACGCCAAAAAAGAAAAACACTCAAAGATAAACTAGCAGCTGTAATAATCTTACAAGAGTACTTAAAGTACTACATTTAAGGAGCAAACACAAATGAGTCATCAATTAAAACTAGCTTTGGGTATTTCTGCTATTGTTGTGTTTTGTTTAGGTTTTTTAGTATATTTTGGAATTTTAATTAAAGTCCGTTTAATTAGAAAAAAATATATTCACCAAGATGAACAAAAACTTTTGATGCAACTACAACAAATTAGAGACGATTTAGGTACACTTCCTTATACACTTAAAGAGGCTTTCGGAAGTAAAGCGCAAGATTGGGATATAGAATTTTTAATTAATACAATTTACCTTAATAATTACCAAAATGTCTTGCTTGTAAGCAAATATGATAATTTTGTTTTTGCTGCTATATCAGAAAAAACTAAAAAATCTTTATTTTATTTACCGGATTACTTTAATGGACTAAACTGAAATGAAACAGTCGAAAAATTCCCGACTCAATTTCACCACCAACCAAAAATTTATTCACAGCAAGATTTAGATTGCGCAATTTTTTATGACGGATTTAACTCTAATTTAGAAATATTTAACAATTATTATCAAAAATTAAATGATAATGGTCTTTTAATAATTAATCAAAAAAATATTCCATCAAAAGAATTAAAATTATTTATTGCCACACTTAAAGAGAAACAAATTAAGTGAGAAATTGTTTTTTATAAGCAAAAGTATTTATATATTAAAAAATAAATATTATTTTTGTTTATTAACTTAAAAAAATGAAAACGTATATATAATAAAAGAGTAAAAAATAGGAGAAATTATGGCAACACAAACATCAAACGATAACACAATTTTTCTAGCAAGTGAAACGCTAGAAAAATATAAAAAAGAGTATGAACATTTAGTTAATGTTGAACGTCCTGCTGTTCAAGCTGCTTTAAAAGAAGCTAGAGCACAAGGGGATTTATCAGAAAATGCTGAATATGATGCAGCAAGAGAAAAACAAGGTATAGTTGAGGGAAGAATTGCTGAGCTTGAAGCTATTATTGATAAAGCCAAAGTTATTATTAAAGGTGAGAATGATAAAGTAACAATCGGAACTACTGTTACTTTCAAAAAACTTGATAATGACAAAGAATATACAGTAACTATTATGGGTAGCCATGATGCCAACCCTTTTGAAAATAAAATTTCTAATGAAAGTAGCTTAGCTGAGGCTATGTTAGATCATAATGTTGGGGCTGTAGTGGAAGTGGAAGCTCCTATTAAATATATGATTGAAATTTTAAAAATAGAACACAAATAATATTTATTGGAGTAAACATGTTAATTGGAATAAGTGGGATGATAAGTTGTGGTAAAAGTACATTAATTCACAAATTAGTAAGCCACTACAAAGATCAGTGTTTATTTTTGGACGAATATGAAGAAGATGATGAAGTGTTTAACACTTTCTTAAAATGACTTTATGAAGGTAAGAAAAATATCTCATTAGGTTTACAAACATATGTAGTTGAAAACCATTTATGACGTGTTAACAATGTTTTAGATACATTTGAAAAACGAAATATGAAACAAAATGAAAATTTTGTTTTCATAGATCGTTTTATTTTGGAACATTATATTTTTGCACATGTTAACTTTCAAAACGCTAATTCTAAGTATTTTAGCGCATATCAAAAAGCTTTCGAAGAAGCTGTAACCAAAAAAGAACTACCTGATTTTGTCATCTATTTAGATTTGGATTTTGAAACTTTCCAAAAAAGAATTTTTAAACGTGGTAGAAAAGTTGAAATTGAGAATTTTAATCAAAATAAAGAATATTTTGAAGTTTTATTAAACGCATATAAACAAAATTTCACTAAACTTTGTGATAAATTTGGAGTACCTTATATTACGCTCAACACCATTAATTTAGACGAAACCCAGGTTTTAGTTAAAGTTATCTCTGTTTTAGAGGAATTCAAAAATAAACAAAACTTAAACATGAAAGTAGAGCAATAGTGATTCTACTTTTTTATTTTAAAAATACCTAAAAATAAATTAACAAGCATAAAAAGAAAAAATTTATATGGAAATTTATTTAAAATATTCGTTTTTCCTTAAAAAAATCAAAAAGTCTAAATTTAGTATTTATTTAGTATAAAAATCGTTTTTTTGGTAAAAAAAATACCATATTATATAGATTCAAAAACAAATGTGAAAACTAAAAAAGTTTAATTATCTTTTATGTTTGTTTTATGTGTTTTGTTAATGTAAAATAATTAAAACACGATTAATAAAAATCGTTTAAATTAATATATGTTAAGGAGTGAAAATGGCCAACAAACACGCTGTTGTTTTAATAAATGGTAAAAGAAGATGTGGTAAAGGGCTTTTAAGCAATAGCTTAAAAGAAAAGTGTGTAAAGGACTATGATAATATTTTAGTTTTATCTTTTGCCGAACCTATCAAAAACATTACAAAACCAATTTTGGATGAAATTAAATGAAACGGTCAAGATAAAGAAATTGTTAGACCTTTATGAATTGCTATGGGGGAAGTAGGAAGAAATATCGATAATAACATTTGATGCGCTAAAAGTTTCAATAGAATTATTGAAGCTTTTAAAGAATCAAGTGTACAAAATAAAAATACTCTTATTTTAATTGATGATTTACGTTTCCCTAACGAATTAGATTATTTCAAAGGTAATATTCAAAGACTAAGAGACGCTGTTAAAGAAGGTGATAAAGTCTCAATAACATCAATAAGAATTGAAAAATTCATGGACGCAACAAAATTTGTTGCTGGTGTAGATGATAACAGTACAGAAATTAGTTTTGATAAATTAGTTAATATTTGTTTTGACTACATTATTCCTCAAAAAATATTAATTAACGAAGAAGGTGTTCCAAACTTTGACAACGTGGACATGATGAGCCAAACAGTTGTCGCTAACTTTTTAAAATAATTAAAGAAGGTAAAAATGGCTAAGGCGATTGAAAGAAAATATTTTAATAACGTTCACTATATCTTAGACGAAGATAAACGTGTTGTGATTCTTAAAAATGAATTTCATAATGAACTATTAGGTGATAATAAGTGAACTTCTTTTAAAAAAATTGGTGGAAGTACAATTGCTGAAGTTCTAGAAACTGATTCTTTTAAAAGTCAATTTAGCGCGTTTTGTCACATTGCTCGCCTTAAGATGCCAGTTTTACAAAAAAAATATGTTAATGCTGGGGTAGCTATTGAACCCAAAATCTTTTCTGCTTTTTCAAAAGAAATAACAAATGCTTACGGAAATAAATTTTTAGTTAAACATTTTGAGGCAGCTGATTATGATTATGATTTTTTTAAAGGTAAAGATAAGGTTTTTGGTGGTGTTCCTGATGGGGAGTTAGTAAATACTAAAAACCCACTTTTAAATCAAGTTTTAGAAGCTAAAACAGTAAATTTTTCAAAATACACAAGCTGAATTCAACAAAATGATAAAGGTGAATTTATTAACGTTCCTGTAGCGTATAAAAAACAAGCACAATTATATGCACATTTGATGAATTTAAAAAAATACATTATTATCGCTACATTTTTAGAAGATGATAAAGGTGATTATGTTAATCCGCAAGATTATCCTATTTTAGAGCGTAAAAATTACACCTTTAGTTTTAATGTCAACCCTCACGAAGTAGAAGAAGATATAAATACAGTTAGAAAATGATATAAAAAATACACCGAAACAGGTGTATCGCCTCAATATAATCCTTCTATTGATAAAGATCAGGTGGAATATTTAAGATGTTCTTCACAAAAAGAATGGGAAGAATTATTAAACAAATGAAAAGCAATAGGTAAAGCTGACGCTGATGCATAGGTTTTTTTACTTATGCTTTTTTATTTTATTTAATTATGTTTTGGGGTAATATGAAACAACAAAAAAACGAAATAACATGAAGTGTTTTTAAAAGGTATATTAATTTAGGTGAATTTTTCACATGAAATAATCCTAGTGAATATTTAGTACAAATATATAATCAAAAACACAAAACAAATTTAAGTTATGATAACTTAAAAGATAAATATATCGACTCGCTTGAAGAAGATATTTCTGATGATGAATTATTTGGTGGAATTTTAGACATTGATTCTGAAGAAAACAAACAAACACAAAACAACATTGAATCTAGAATATTTCAAATATATAAACAAAAGGCAGTAGATTTTTACATTCAAAAATATCAAATAAACAACACGCAAGTAGAATATATATCTCCAAAAACTTCTTCTAATATATATACAGCAACGCAAGCTAAAGCGCTTTTAACAAAACAAGCTTTAGAAAATCCGCAAATACAACTTATAGTTGATCCAGTTTTTTATTATGATTTAAACGATCATTTTTTAGTAAAAACTTCGTTTTTAATATTTGATAAAACACAAAATAAAATTGTTAATTTAAAATTTTCTAGCGGAATGCAAATAAGTGAATTTCACAAGAGCTTTTTTGATTATTACACACTAAGAAAAACGACAAATATACCTGAAATTAAGTCTATTTCTTACATTAACATTGATCCGTTAAAAACAGCAAATTTAGATGTAAGTAAACAACAAATTCCTTTTTATGAAAGTTTTAGCTCGGTTTTTTCAGCAAGTAAATCCGATAAAACGGAAACAGAAAAAAAGCAGGAAGTCTTTTACGCTAAAGACGATTTTATTTTAAAAAGAACCGGAGATATTTTTGCTAAATCGCTTTTATTTGGAGCAATTGTTAATTATGATTTTCTATATATAGTCAAAAATAACTTAAAAAATAATTCAGCAAGATTAACTAAAAACAAAGAAAATAACACTTTTAATTACCAAAATTACTTTCATAACGATAAATATGAAACAAAGCCACTTTTAGGCACTTATTCAGAAGTTATTGCAAAAATTCAAGAAAGTTTTATTTATAAAGACTATTCAGTGGAAAAATTTGAAAATTATATTAATCAAATCGATTTTTTAAGCAGTAAAGACAATCCCTTCAAAAAAGAAATTAAAATTTTAATTCTTGTAGCTTTATTTGGTGATCAAGCCCCATTATTGTCTTTTGGTTATAAAAAAACACAAAAAATTGAAGTTCCTTTGGATGAATATTTGAAAATATATGATGATTTTTCTAATAAAAGAAATAATTATTTTAGGGTGAGTACTTTAAATGTGATTAAGCAACTTCATCAAAAAGATGCAAAAATTGTTTGATATGATTACGAAGGATTTTCTAGTGTCTTACCGCCGCTAGATTATTACCCTTCTCATCGTCAAGTTCTTAATCAAGTTTCAATTGTTAAAACAATAAACGGAAAAGAAATTGATAATCATAACTATGTTTATGATACTAAAAAAATTAAGTTACAAGATCTAGTCGAAATTATTGAGCATGTTTATAGTGATAAAAGTGATTATTATGTTGTGTTTAATAGAAATTACGAAAACTCTAGAAATAGAGAAATTTCAAAAGTAGTTGAAAAATCACTTAAAAATGCCCAAAGATACTTACAAGATAACAATGACGCTAATGTAATATTAGATAATTTAGAAAATGACTTAGCTTTTTATAAGTATTTTTATAATAAATATTCAGATGTTTATCAATTCAAAAATAAAGTAAATCATATCAATGATAATACGATTGATTTAGCTGATGTTTTTAAAAGTGTTCCTAAAAATTCGATTTACTTGCCTGAAAATAATGGTTTTAAGGACTTAAAATATTTTTTAATAAAAGACGCAGATATTGTCGAGACCCAAGAAAATGAAATCGATAAATCTAAATATTTTTTAGGTGAAAAATATCATATTTTCTTTCGAGAATTACTTTCTTATTATTCAATAAAAAAAATAGAGCATTTAATTACTGATTCAAATGTTAGTTTACCTCAAAAGATTAAAGAATATAAAAAACTCAGAATTCAAAAAGGTACTATGGCCATGGAAGAGGCTATTAGAAGATATGAAAATTTAACTTCTGATTCTCAGTGAGAAGATATTAGTTATTATTTAGCTGAATATTGTGAAAATGACGTTAGAGCAATGATCATGGTTTATGATTTTATTATGTTTGTTGCTAAAAAACTTTTTTCTAATATATGCGATTATGAATACAAAATTGAAGCCGAAGATATAAATTCCAAAAATTACACTTATATAGATGGTTTATTAAAATTTCAATAAATTAAAAAAATTTACGTGTCCAATTGTTTTTTTAATTATGTAAAATTAATTTATAAGGAGATATTATGCAAGATTTCAACAACAATTCAAATAACGAAGAATCTCAATATACAAGTTATTCAAAAAGTAATTATTCACATAAAACCAGCGAAACTAATTATTCAAACGAATCATATGTAAAATCTAGATTACCTTTTGCGTCTCACGTATTAATCCCCGACCCTAAAGGTGAACTTTCGCCTCATGCTTACAGTGTTATTCGTCGTGAAAAGAGAATTAGATTTTTTAGTTTAATTCTTTGAAGTCTTATTTTTGTAGCTTCTTTATTAGCGATTTTAGGAGTGGTTTTAGCCACTAAAGTAGATATAAATTTAGGTGTTGGCAACATTGATAAGGCAAAGCAAACAGTTAAGGCAAATCCTGTTGGTTGATACATACTTTTTGGTATATCAGGATTTATTAGTTTTATTTTAATGGTAAGAAACATTTTTGATGTAACAAGCTGAAAAAATACCGAAAAAGAAATTAGAAATAATTTTTCATCAGGAGATCAAGCTGCTTCGATAATGTTTCACAAAACATACAGAAATATAGTGATGAAAAATGTTAGAACATTATGAGGATTAATTTTCTTTGTTACATTTTTTGGTATATATTTACTAACTACTTTTTTACTTTATTACTATTTTGTTGTCCAAGAAGGTAATAAAATAGAAATTTATTGAGAATTATTAAACCTTAATATTAGTGGTGATTTAGGTAAAGCTTTAGAAAATTTATATAATGGTAAAACATTATTAGTTATCATTTTGGGTGCGATTTTAGTTGCTGCAGCAATTGGCTTATATGTTTTTGTATGAATTATTGACAAAAAAAGATTAAATGATTTAACAAGATATTTAGGACCAAATGCGCACGATATTATTGAAAAAGTTCAACACTCAAAAGAACAAAAAAACAAATTCTGACTTAAAGCTTATATTATCAGCGTTTTAGCCTTTATCTTTTTACCTATTGTTTTGGTAGCTTGAGCTTTATGAAGAGGAATTATAAGAAGAAAATAAAAGGAAAAAATGAAGAATATTTTAGTTTTAGTTCATGATCGTTTTAACGATGTTGAACTAGTTTCGACATTAAGTTGTTTAAAAAGATCTAAACAATTTGAAATTACTTATTTTAATCCAAACACAAAAATAAAAAATGTCACTGGTAGTTACGAGATTGTTAAATTAGAGGTAGTGAATAAAGTTAATTATGATGATTTTGATTTAATGTTTATTCCAGGTGGTCCTGGTGCATTTGCTCTTAGAGAAGATCAAGAATCATTATCTTTAATCAAAAATTTCATAACTGAAAATAAACACGTATATGCCATTTGTGATGCACCTAATGTTTTATTTGAAAATCAAATCATTCAAAAAGATGAATATTATTCAGCGTTCCCAATGTATAAAAATGGTTTTTTAGATAAAAAACCAGGAGTTAATTATTGTGAGTCATACGTTACAAACACTAACAATTTAATAACAACAGCCAGATGCGCAGATGCCGCAATTGCTTTAGGTCTTGAAATAGTTAAACAAAATTGTGACCAAAAAACCTATGATGCAGTTAAATTAAGTATGTTAGCTGAGTAAAATTTAAAAGGAGAAAATTATGAAAAAAATTAATTTCGGAGATTTAGAAGTAACATTAAAACATGAAGTAGCTAAATTAGAAGATAAAATCGATTATTTGGAAGGTTATCTTGCTGGGACATTCAACTTAAGTAAACCAGATTTATCAAAAAAATACACCGTTTTAACAACATTTCCTTCAATTGACACTGGTGTTTGCGAAATGCAAATTGTAAGAATGGCTCAACTAAGCGAAGAATTACCACATTTTAATTACATAGCTTTTTCTTTAGATTTGCCAAGCGCTTTAAATGGTTATAAAGCACAACACCCAGTTGGAAATATTCAATTATTTAGCGATTATAAAGACAGAAAAATGGCACAAAAAACAGGTTTATTAATTGATGAATTTCAATTATTCGCCAGAAGTGTTTATGTTTTAAATCAAAAGGGCGAAGTTATATATGTGGAAGTTTTAGATCAAACTAAAAATCAAATTAACTTCGACAAACTTAAAGAATTTTTATTGAAATTAGACGCTAAATAATCATTAAACAATTTATTAATTTCATTTTAAAACTCATATTTTTTACTACTTAAATTCAGGTAAATTAA